>DASYWD010000250.1 GCA_035936415.1 Longimicrobiaceae bacterium | reverse complement strand
GTGCAGTTCACCCCGCAGGGCACCGTCTTCACCGTGGAGGTGGCGGCCCCGCAGGCGGGCGGCGCCGTGGAGCTGCGGCGCGCGGAGGGCGCCACCGCGACGGCGCAGCAGGTGGGCGGCGGCACGGAGCCGGCGGACCTGCTGGTGCTCCCCTCGGGGGTGCGGATCCGGAACCTCCCCGGCGCCACGGCGGACTACCGGGTCGCGGTGCCGGCGTCCGTCCGGACGGTGCGGGTGCGCGTCGGCGGCGGGCGGGAGACGGTGCTGGCGGCCGAGGAGGTAGAGGCGGGGGCGCGGGTGGAGGTGGGCGGGGGATAGCACCCCGCCCGCGCCGGCCGGGGTCCTGCGCCGTTCCGCTACGGGAGCGCGACCGCCGACACGGCGACCAGGAGCAGAACGACGAGAAGGACCAGGAGAAGTCCCAGGAGCCACCATTTCTGCGAAGGGCGCCGGGGCGGAACGACTTCGGGTGCCGGTCCCCCGGCCCGCAGAACGAAGACGTGGAGCAGTGGGAAGAGATCGTGCGAGGTGAACGCGGTGCCGTAGCCGCCTTTCTCCAGAGGCTCCCTGACGTCCGGCCGCTCGGAGATCCACGCGTCGAGCTCTTCCGGGGTGCGGGCGATCGTCCCTTCCTGGACCATCCGCGACGCCATGGCGCGGGTCGTGGAGCGGACTTCGTCCGGGAACCTGTATCGCGGCGCTCGCATCGAAATCCCCCTGTACGGGTCGGTGTCGCATCTCCTGGATGCAGTCGGCGGACCGGAGAGGCAAACAACACGCCCGGATCGCAGTCGCGGCCTCCGACGCCCCGGGCTCGACCGGCTGGAGCACGACGGCCCCGGCACCGCTCCCGGTGCCGGGGCCGTTCTCTCGCGGTGCCGCAGGCGTCTCTACGCCGCTACGGCATGGCGGGCCGCTTCCCGATCTGGTACTCCTTCGGCGGCTCCGCGCCCATCAGGTGCCGGACGAAGTAGTCCCAGCGGCGGCGGATCATGTAGTTGGTGTCGCGGCCGTACCCGTGGCGCGCGTGCGGGAACACCAGGAGGTCGAAGTCCTTCCCCGCCTTGATGAGCGCATCCACCACCAGCATCGTGTTGTACGGCGGCACGTTGTCGTCCATGGCGCCGTGGGCCAGCAGCAGCTTGCCGCGGAGGTTCTCCGCGTGGGTCTGGTTGGCCTCGTCCGCGTAGTTGTCGGTGTCGCCGGTCTTCACGAGCAGGCCGTGGTAGCGCTCGCCCCAGTCGTCCTCGTAGTTGCGGTTGTCGTGGTTGCCGGACTGCGCGACGCCGACCTTGAAGAAGTCCGGGTGCCGGAACATCGCGGCCGCCGCGGCGAACCCGCCGCCGGAGTGGCCCCAGATGCCGGCCCGGTCGATGTCGATGAAGGGGTAGCGCCGCGCGAGCTCCTTCATCGCCGCGACCTGGTCGGGGAGGGTGTTGTCCCCCAGGCGGCCGTAGTACGCGTCGGCGAAGGCCTTGGAGCGGCCCGGCGTCCCCATGCCGTCGATCTCGACGACGACGAAGCCCAGCTCGGCCAGCGCCTGGGCGTCGCCGCGAGCGGGCGAGAAGCTGCGCGGGCCGACGCTCCCCGCCTGCGGCCCCGGGTAGATGCGGTTGACGATCGGGTACTTCCGGGTGGAGTCGATCGTCGACGGCGTGTACATCAGGCCGTAGAGGTCGGTCGTGCCGTCGCGCGCCTTCATCCGGACGGGCGTGGGCGGCTTCCAGCCGGTGGCGACCAGGCGCGACACGTCCGCGCGCTCCAGTGTCTCCACCAGGCGGCCGTTCATGTCGCGCAGCACCGTGGTTGGCGGCGTGTCGGGCGTGGAGTAGGTGTCCACGAAGTGCCGCCCGTCCGGCGAGACCGAGACGACGTGGTTCGCGTCCTCCGGCGTGAGCAGCCTCTGGCCGCGGCCGTCGAACCCGATCCGGTACAGGTGCTGGAAGTACGGGTCCCGCCCCGGCTCCTTCCCGGAGCCCAGGAAGTAGATGGTCCGCGTCTTCTCGTCCACGCGCACGATCTCGTCCACGTTGCCCTCGCCGCGGGTGATGCGGTTCTTCAGCCGGCCCGTGCGGAGGTCGTACAGGTACAGGTGGATCCAGTTGTCGCGCTGCGACCACCAGATCAGCTCGTTGGACGCGGGGAGCACGCGCCAGAGGTTCTCGGTGAGCGACGCGTCGCCGACCTGGGTCGGCATGCGCTCCTCGAACAGCGTGCGCACCTCGCCGGTCTGCGCGTTCGCGACGCGGAACCAGGCGCTCTTGTGGTCGCGGGAGCTCGACACGAAGGCCAGGTGCGAGCCGTCGGGATACCACTGCACGTCGCAGACGGTGTTGCCGCTGCAGGCGACGTGGTCGGAGACGGTGGAGCGGTGCGCGTCCGGCGGCATCTGCAGGCGCACCACCCGCGGACGCCCGTCGGGGCCCAGGCTGACGATCACGCGGCTGATGCGGAAGATCACGCTGTCGCCGGGGAGCGGGTACTTCCACGACTCCAGGCGCGGGCTGCCGACGTTGGTGGAGACGAGGTGCATGTCGCCCACCCCGCGCCCGTCGTGCTGGAAGGTCGCGATCTGCCGCGAGTCGGGCGACCAGGTGAGGACGGGGTCGTCGCTGTGCGTCCAGCCCGCGTTGTCGGTGGCGTAGCCGAAGTCCTCCACGCCGTCCGTGGTGAGCTGCATCTCGCCGCCGGTCGCGAGGTCCTTCGCCCACAGGTCGTGGTCGCGGATGAACACCGCCCAGCGCCCGTCGGGAGAGACGCTCGAGTGCTCCGGGGCGGGGGACGCGGCGGGCGTGGAGTCCGCAGGCGTGCAGGTGTAGCGCAGGAGGTCGCAGCTCCAGCGGCGGTTCTGCACGTCGACGGTGATCGAGCGGCTGTCCTTGGCGAGCTCGAAGGTCTGGAACGGGAGCCGGTTGCCATCCACGCTGCCGCCGGTCGCGGCGGCGAGCGCCGAGGCGAGCCGCGCCTGGTCGAAGACGGCCTCGCGCGTGCCCCGCACCGGGTCCACGACGAAGTACGCGCTGCCGTTGGGAACGCTGGTGCGGTACCAGAAGCGCCCGTCGGGGAGCCAGGTGGGCCGCACGCCAATGCCCGTGACCAGCGGCGCCGCGGTGGCACCGAGGAACCGCTCGGCCCGGGCGTAGTCCTCGGCCGTGAGCTGGCGCGGCTGCTGGGCGGCGAGCGGCGCGGCGAGCAGCAGGAGAAGGACGGCAGCGTGAATGCGCATGTGAATCGGACCAGAGAGTGAAGGTGCGAGCGCGCCGGCCGGCGGGCGCGCCGCGGGCGGACGGTGAAGATGTGGGGACCCGCGCGGGGGATCAAGTCGCGTACCGCGCCGCCGCTACCGCGCGAAGAAGAGCCAGTCGGTCGTGTCCTCGTCGATCAGCGCGTTGTGGAAGTGCACGGGCTCGATCCGCACCTCCGCGAAGACCTGCCGGAGCGCTGAAGCGAACGGAGAGCTTTCCGCGTAGGACCACACCCCGAGGACCCCGCCGGGCGCAAGATGCCGGCGCGCCCGCTCCAGCCCCTCCACCGTGTAGAAGCCGCCGTTGGCGTCGCTGAGCTGATCGTCGGGCGCGTGGTCGACGTCGATCAGGATCACGTCGTACCGCTGCGACGGTGGGTCCGCGAGCCGCGCGTAGACGTCGCCCGCCACCGTCGCAAAGCGCGGGTCAGCTTTCAGCTCCGCGGAGAGTGGCACCAGGTCCCGCTCCAGCCAGTGGACCACCTCCGGGAGGAACTCCACCACCTCCACGCTCGCGACCCGCGGAGACCTGAGTGCGGCGTGCGCGGTGTACCCGAGCCCGAGCCCTCCCACGAGCACCTTCAGCTCCGCGCCCGCGTGCATCGCCAGGGCGGACGTGGAGAGGGCCCGCTCGGACGCCGTGTTGTAGCTGCTCATGAGGAAGGCGTGGTTCAGCGTGACTTCCGTCACCACGGTCCCGGGCGCCGACAGCAGCTCCCGCCGGCGCAGGCAGAGCGGACCCAGCGGCGTCTCCTCGTAGGCGAGGATCTGGAGGTTCGACGGCGTCATGGCTGCCTGGCTGGCGTGTGCAGAGGGACCTTGGTGGAGTGGTCCTCGTCGCGGAGGCGGTCCCGGCCAACCTACGTCGACCGTCGGCGATAAGGTAGCCTCACGGGAGAGAGAAGCAGCCATCCACTCCTCCAGCGCGAAGCCGAGCTCAAGGGGGATGCCGGGCCGTCGGCATCCTCTTTGGGTGCTCGGCCCGCGAGCCGGGCGACCTGGGAGTTTACGACCACGCGCCTTGTAGATAGAGCGTGTTGAAGAACGGCTTCGAAGCAAGGCGCAGGCGCACCACACTGTAAAGCCCCATCGAGAAACAGCTTACCACTTCAGCTGGCACGTATCCCGCAGATCAGCGCTACAGGCGGCGTGACAAACGGTACATTCAGGGCCGCTGGCATGCCGAGACGGCGACAAGCGGGCGAGCGGCTGTTGCGGCCGCGGCCACAGCAGCAGATCGCCGAATCCTCGTTCATGAGAATGCCCCCGTTGAGAGGGATCAGCGGCCTCCTCCAGCTGGAAGCGCTGCGAGCACACCTGGGCTACCCGCGCGTGCACCAGGGTCGCCTCGACGCGCCGGACTACCAGGCGGCCCTCCGCGAGTTCAACTCGCGATACGTGTGGCTGCGGCCGGTGCAGGTGGACGTGGACAGCCCCGCCGTCACCATGAACATGGTGGATTCGGGCCAACGGTGACCTGGCGGAGGGCAGGGGCGTCCGCCTACGTCCGATCGGGAGCTCCGAAGCCGGAACCCGCCGCCGGCAGTACCGGCGTCGTCCTCCTGGCGGCGGTGCCGGCCCCGGATGGCGGCCGCGATCCCTCCCCCGGGCACGGAAATGACGTCTTCCTGGCCCAGGCGTTCGTCCACGCTCCAGCCCGCTGCATCAGCTCCGCCAGCCCGATTCCGCCGTGGAGCTGGCCGTACCCGTTTCGCGGCAGTGCGCGATCAGGCACCGCAGCGCCTCCAGGTACCGGCCTGCGAGCCGCTCTACCGTTTCCTGGCGGTAGATCCCTCGGTCGTATCTCCAGTGCACATGGAGACGACCGTCCACGATGCTTGCGCCCACGGACAGGGGATGCGGGCGGTGGTTCTTGTCCGCCACGTCCAGGCCCCTGGGTCCGTCGGTGAAGCGGACCCGCAGCCCCGGAGCCAGCCCCTGGTCGAACTGGCCGAGGTAGTTGAACACGATCCTGGGCTCCGGCTGTGCGGCCAGCGCGCGACGCACCTCCACGTCCGGGCTCAGGTAGCGCAGCACGCCGTAGCCGACCCCCTGCGCCGGGACCGCAAGCAGCTGCTCCTTCACCCGGCTGAGCCGCTCGCCGATGCCGACTGCGCCCGCGGTGTCCAGCACGACGGGGTAAATGCTCGTGAACCAGCCGACCGACCGGGTGAGGTCCAACCCCGGGCCCACCTCCTCGGCCCGGCCGTGCCCCTCCAGGGCCAATCGCGTCCGCGAGCTCCCCGTCCACTCCCCCACCGCGTCCACCAGGGCGCAAAGCAGCACGTCGTTGATCTGCGTCCGGTAGACGGCGGGAACCTCCTGCAGGAGGGCGCGCGTCTCCTCCGCCCCGAGCTGCACCGCCACCTCGCGCGCGCTCTCGATGGTCTGCTCGCCCTCGCCGTCCACCGGAAGGGGGGGGATTCCCTCCGGCCCCTGCGCCAGCCAGTAGCCGGCCTGCCCCCGGGCGGCGTCGCCGGCCGCGTATGCCACCAGCGATGCCGCCCACTTCTGGAACGAAGCGCTCCGGGGGCCCAGGTCGATCGTCTTGCCGGCCTCCGCTTGCGCGCACGCCCGGTCCAGGTCCTCGCGGATGAGCCGCCAGGAGACGCCGTCCACCACCAGGTGGTGCAGCACCAGGAAAAGGACGCGGCCCTCCTCGCCATGGTCGAAGAGCACCGCGCGCCCCAGAGGTCCGTGCTCCAGATCCAGGCTCGCCTGCCGCCGGCCGGTGATCTCGCCCTGCACGCGCTGCCGCTCTTCGCGCGAGACGCTCGACAGGTCGATCCTCTCCAGCTCGATCCCGACCTCTTCCCCGTACCATTGCTCCCACCCCGAGTCCGTCTGCCGGAAGCGCAGGCGCAGCGCGTCGTGATGACCCAGCACGGCGTAAACGGCGGCTTCCAGCACCGCGTCGGGAACCGCCGGATCCACCCCCAGCAGGACCGACAGGTTGTGGTGCCAGGGCACGGCGTGCCCCCGTTTGAAGAACGCCGCCTGGATCGGGGTCAGCGTGACGGCGCCTTTGGGGTGCCCCCCCTCCGCCGCGCGTGCCTCCGCTTCATCCCTCCGCCCGGCAACCGCGGCCAGCCGGGTGATGGTGTGGTGCTCCAGCATCTGCCGCGGGGTGATCTCCACCCCGGCCCAGCGCGCCCGTGACACCACCTGGATGGCGAGAATGCTGTCGCCGCCCAGTTCGAAGAAGCTTTCCTCCACTCCCACCCGCTCCAGGCCCAGCACCTCGGCCCAGATCTCCGCCAGCGTTTCCTCCACCGGCGTGCGGGGTGCCACGTACCGCGCCACCGCCCTGTACTCGGGTGCCGGCAGGGTACGGGGATCGAACTTCCCCGTCGACGTGTGCGGCAGCGAATCCAGCCGCACGAACGCCCCCGGCACCATGTACTCCGGCACGCTCCGCCTCAGGTGCTCCCGCAGCGAGCCCGCGTCCGCCTCCCCCACCACGTACGCCACCAGGCGCCGGTCTCCAGGCCGGTCCTCCCGCAGGACCACCAGGCATCCGGAGACCTGCTCGTGCCGCCGCAGGGTCGCCTCGATCTCCCCCAGTTCCACGCGGTAGCCGCGCACCTTGACCTGGTTGTCGGTGCGCCCCAGGATCAGCAGGTTCCCGTCCGCCTGCCACCGCGCTCGGTCTCCCGTCCGGTACATGCGCGCACCGGCCCCCGCGAAGGGGTCGGGGACGAACTTCTCGGCCGAGAGCCCCGGCCGCCCCAGGTAGCCGCGCGCCACCCCCGCCCCCCCGATGTACAGTTCCCCGCCCACCCCGGCCGGCACCGGCTCCATGTGCCTGTCGAGAACGTAGAAGCGAAGGTTCTGGATGGGGCCGCCCACCGGCACCGGACCCGCCCGGTGCACCCCGTTCGGCAGCAGGTACGCCGAGCACCCCACCACCGTCTCCGTGGGGCCGTATTCGTTCATCAGCCGCACGCCCGGCGCGTGCTCCTGCATGAACAGCGTCGTCTCGGCCGAGAGGAAGTCCGCCCCCACCACCAGCGTCCTGGCCGCCGCCTGCGCCTCCTCGGGCGTGAGCAGCGGGGTGAGCAGCGACAGGTGCGTGGGTGTGATCTTGATGAGCCCGAAGCCAGGCCTTTCGCGCAGCACCTCGGCGAGCGCGTCCACGGGAGAGTCCTCGCGGAGGAAGCGCACCGGGCGGCCGGCGAAGAGCGGGAGCAGGTTGGTGATGGTCAGGTCCACGGCCATCGAGGAGAAGACCGGGGCACCGCTGCCCTGGTCGGCCCCGTAGAAGCGCACCCCCCAGTCGATGTAGTTGCACACCCCCCGGTGGTGCATTGCCACGCCCTTGGGGCGGCCCGTGCTCCCGGAGGTGTAGATCACGTAGCAGAGGTTTTCCGGGCCCGCCCCGCTCCGCGGGGCCCGGGTGCACTCCGCCGCGATCCGCGCCCACTCCCGGTCCACGCAGACCACCCGCACCTCCTCCAGCCCCGGCAGGCGATCGCGCAGCCTCTCCTGCGTCAGCAGCACCGCGACGCCGGAGTCGGCCAGCACGTAGCGGATCCGCTCGCCCGGGTGGGCGGGATCGAGGGGGACGTATGCCCCGCCCGCCTTCATCACGCCCAGGGTGCAGACCATCAACTCCAGGCTGCGCTCCAGGCAGAGCCCCACCCGCACCTCCGGCCCGACTCCCATGCGCGCCAGGTGGTGAGCGACCTGGTTGGCGCGCGCATCGAGCTCCGCGAACGTGAGGCTCCGGCCCTCGTAGACCACCGCCACGGCCTCCGGAGTGCGCTCCGCCTGTCGCTCGAAGACCTCGTGGATGCACAGCTCCGCGGGGTACCTCGCCTCGGTGCGGTTCCACTCCTCCACCACCAGCCGCCGCTCGGCAGGACCGAGAAGCGCCAGCCCGGACAGCCGGAGGCCGGCGTCGTCCGCCACCTGCTCCAGAAGCCGCGCCAGGTGCTCCAGCATCCTCTCGATGGTGCTCCCGTCGAACAGCTCGGTGCGGAAGAGCAGGGATCCGGCCAGCCGCTCCCCGTCGTCCACCATCTCCAGGCTCAGGTCGAACTTGGCGGCCTGTCCGGCACCCTCCATCCGCGCGGCACCGAGCCCGCCCAGTCGAAGCGCCTCCCGTGCGGGCACCTGGAGCGCGAACAGCACCTGAAAGAGCGGGGTGACGGCGGGGCTTCGCTCCGGCTGCAGGGCGTCCACCAGCTTCTCGAACGGAAGGTCCTGGTGCGCGTGCCCCTCCAGCACGCTCTCGCGCGCCCGGCCGAGCGCCTCCCGGAAGGAGGGATCGTCCGAGAAGCGGGTGCGCAGCGCCAGCAGGTTGACGAAGAACCCGATGACGTTCTCGACCACCCCCTGCGTCCGCCCGGCCGCCGGCGTTCCCACCACCACGTCTTCCTCGCCCGACCAGCGGGAGAGGAGTTCCTGGAAGGCGGCCAGGAGCGTCATGAACAGCGTGGCCCCTTCCCGCCGCGAGAGCGCGCGGAGAGCGTGCGACACCTCCGGGGAGAGCACGAACGAGCGACTCCCTGCCCGGTCGCCGAGGAAGGGGAGGCGGGGCCGGTCCGTGGGGAGGTCCAGCAGCGGCGGGGCTCCGGCCAGTTGCCGCCTCCAGTAGCCCAGGTGCTCCTCCAGGACCTCCCCGGAAAGCCCGCCCCGCTGCCAGGTGGCGTAGTCCGCGTACTGCACCGGCAGGTCGGGGAGTACCGGGGTGCGCTTCTCGAGGCCCGCCGTGTAGAGCTCCGAGAGGTCCCGCACCAGGACCTCCTGCGACCAGCCGTCGGTGACGATGTGGTGCAGGGTGAAGAGCACCACGTCCTCGGCTTCGCCGGTCCGCAGCACGCGCACGCGCAGGAGGGGACCGGAAGCGAGGTCGAAGGGATCCACCGACTCCTCCCGCACCAGGCGTGCGACCTCGGCCTCCAGCGCACCCGCGGCGAGGCGCCGCATGTCCGTCACGAGCGGGAGGACCGGCGCTGCCGGGAGGACCCGCTGCACCGGGACGCCGCGGTCGGCAGGGAAGACGGTGCGCAGGGTCTCGTGCCTCCGCACCAGCGCGGTGAGCGCCCGCCCCAGCACCTCCACGTCCAGTCCGCCGACGAGACGCAGCGCATACGGCATGTTGTAGGCGGCGCTCTCCGGGTCCATCTGGTGCACCACCCAGAGGCGCTGCTGCGCGAACGAGAGGGGGAAGGCAGCCCCCCGCGCGATCTCCGCCCGGAGCTTCCGGGCCAGGAGAAGGCGCTTCTCCTCCAGCGGGAGCTCGGCGTGCCCCGCGGATGCCGGGCCGACACCGTCGGGCCTCCTTGCGGTCGAGGGACCGCCCAGCCGCCGATCCACCTCTTCCTCCGGCATCCTGTCCAGGCGCGCGAGGACCGCCTCGGCGCGCTCCCCGGGCACGATGGGAGGGGTCGGGACCGCCCATCCGGCAGCCCGCTCGATCTCCGGCGCCAGCGCGGCGACGGTCGGGTGCTCGAAAATGCTCCGCAGCGGCATCTCTGCCCCGAACACCTGACGCACCAGCGCCTGCATGCGGATCGCCAGGAGCGAGTGCCCGCCGATCTCGAAGAAGTTGTCGTGGGCACCGACCCTCTCCAGCCGCAGCACTTCCGCCCAGATCGTGGCCAGGTTCTCCTCCGCCGGTGTGCGCGGTGCCGCGAACGACGCCTCCGCGCGGCCGTACTCCGGAGCGGGGAGCGCCCTCAGGTCGACCTTGCCGTTGGCGTTCAGCGGAAGCCGCTCCAGCAGGATGATGGCGCCCGGCACCATGTACTCCGGCAGCCGGGCTCCCAGGCTCGCCCGCAGCGCCGCGGCCGCGAGCCCCGCCCCCTCCTCGGCGGTCACGTACGCGGCGAGCCGCTTCTGCCCCGGCGCGTCCTCCCGAGCCGTAACCAGCGCCTGGCGCACCCCGTCCTGCTCCAGGAGGACGGCCTCGATCTCGCCGGGCTCGATGCGGAACCCGCGGATCTTGACCTGCTGGTCCACGCGGCCCAGGAACTCCAGTTCCCCGGCCGGCAGCCACCGCACCCGGTCTCCCGTGCGGTACAGGCGGCCCCCCGCCGCGCCGAACGCGTCCGGGATGAAGCGCTCCGCCGTCAGCTCCGGCCGCCCCAGGTAGCCCCGTGCCACCCCCGCGCCGCCGAGGTACAGCTCCCCCGACACGCCCACCGGCACTGGCTGCCCCTGCCTGTCCAGCACGTACGCCCGCGCGTTCCCCACGGGGCGCCCAATCCCGATCTTCCGCCCCGGCTCCACGCGGCCCGCCACCGCGTTGACCGTCGCCTCCGTCGGCCCGTACAGATTCCAGACTTCCACCTGCGGAAAGCTCCGGAAGGTCTCCTCCACCAGGTTCCTGGGCAGCGCCTCGCCCCCCAGCAGGAGCACGCGCAACTCGCTCCACGCGTGCTGCGATCCTTCCTGCTCCAGAAGCGCCTGCCATAGCGAGGGCACGCAGTTCAGCGCGAGACCCTGCCGCCCCGCCACCGCACGCGCCAGTGCCCCGGCATCGTGCACCGTATCTTCGGCCAGGATCCACACCGCCGCCCCCTGCAGCAGCGGACCCAATACCTGCTTCAGGGAAGCGTCGAAGGACGGCGATGTCGTGGCCGGCAGGCTTTCCACGCGCTCCGAGAGCAGCGCGCGCCGCACCCACCCCAGGTGGCTTGCCACGCTGCGGTGCGAGACGCACACCCCCTTGGGTCTGCCGGTCGAGCCGGAGGTGTAGAGCACATACGCCAGGTTCTCCGGGCTGACGCCGCTGGTCGGCGCCGCATCGCTCTCGCGCCCGATCTCGTGCCAGTCCGCGTCCAGGCGCAGGAGCTGCGCGACTGATCCATCGAGGAGATCGGCAGTCCGCGCTTGGGTCAGCACCACCGGAGCCGCAGCGTCATGAACCATGTGTGCGAGCCGCTCGGCCGGGTTCTTGGGGTCGAGCGGGACGTAGGCGCCGCCGGCCTTGAGGACCCCCAGGATGGCCACGATCAGCTCCACGCCGCGCTCCAGGCACAGGCCCACCCGCACATCGGGTCCGATACCCCTGCGCTGGAGGGAGTGCGCCAGCTGGTTGGCCCGGCGCTCCAGTTGGGCGTAGGTCAGTACCTCGTCCTCGAAGACCACGGCGGGCGCACCGGGCGTGCGCGCCGACTGCTCCGCGATGAGCTCGTGGACGCATCGCTGCGGAAACTCGGCCGCGGTGTCGTTCCAGCTCTCCAGCACCTGCGTGCGCTCGTAGCCACGCAGCAGCGGCACCTCGGAAAGCCGCCGCCGCGGGTCGGCCGCAAGGGACTCCAGCAGCACCTCGAGATGCCCCGCCAGGCGCGCCATCGTCCCGGCCTCGAACAGCGCCGGCCGGTAGACGAGCATCCCGCCCAATCCTTCGCCCGCGTCCGTGAACACCATGTTGAGGTCGAACCTGGCGATGCCTGCTCCTCCCTGCCCGAACGCCTCCACGGCAAGGTCTCCCAGGCCCAGCCGCTCGTCGCGTGTGTCGGAG
Organism: Longimicrobiaceae bacterium; assembly: GCA_035936415.1. Taxonomy (NCBI): domain Bacteria; kingdom Pseudomonadati; phylum Gemmatimonadota; class Longimicrobiia; order Longimicrobiales; family Longimicrobiaceae; species Longimicrobiaceae bacterium. The sequence goes on along the minus strand of DASYWD010000250.1, from coordinate 14,753 downwards.
CGGTTCAGCGCGAAGGTGACCTGGAAGATGGGCGTGTGGGTGAGGCTGCGCTCCGCGCCCAGGTCCTCCACCAGCCGCTCGAAGGGCAGCTCCTGGTGGTCGTACGCCCCCAGCGCCGCCTCCCGCACCCGCCCCAGCAGCTCGCTCCACGTGGGGTCCCCCCCCAGCTCCGCGCGCAGCGCCAGCATGTTCACGAAGAAGCCGATCAGCCCCTCCGTCTCGCGCCGGGTCCGCCCCGCGACCGGGCTGCCCACCACCACGTCCTCCTGCCCCGCGTAGCGAGCCAGCAGCGCCTGCCACCCCGCCAGCAGCGTCATGAACAGCGTCGCTCCCCCGCGCCGCGAGAGCGCACGCAGCCCATCCGACAGCTCAGGCGACAGGACGAAGCCGTGGCTCCCCGCACGCGGGCTCTGCCCCAGCGCGCGCGGCCGGTCCGTGAGAATCTCCAGCAGCGGTGGCGCTCCAGCCAGGCGCGCCCGCCAGTACGACAGCTGCTCCTCCAGGGTCGCCCCGCTCATCCACTCCCGCTGCCACACAGCGTAGTCGGCGTACTGGATCGGCAGCTCCGCCAGGTGCGGGGTCTCCCCCCGGCTGAATGCGCCGTAAAGCAGCGAGACCTCGCGCACCAGCACGTCCATGCTCCAGCCGTCGCTGACGACGTGGTGCAGCGTGAACAGCACCACGTGCTCCTCGCTCCCCAGGCGCAGCAGCGTGCTCCGCAGCAGCGGCCCCCGCGACAGGTCGAAGGGACGCAGCGCCTCCGCTGCGGCAAGCCGCTGCGCCTCCGCTTCCCGCCGCGCTTGCGGCAGGTCCCCCAGGTCCAGCACCGGCAGCGCCACCGAGGCGGGATCGTGGATGACCTGCACCGGCTCGCCGTCCTTCTCCGCGAAGACCGTGCGCAGCGTCTCATGCCGCCGCGCCAGCGCGTCCAGGCTGGCCCGCAGCGCCCCCAGCTGCAGCCTTCCACGCAGCCGCAGCGCGTACGGCATGTTGTACGCGGCGCTGCCTGGCTCCAGCTGGTCCACCACCCACAGCCGCTGCTGCGCGAACGACAGCGGCAGCGGCGACCCGTCGCGGGCCACCCTCACCAGCGGCGGCGTCTGCGTCCCCTCGCCCCCGGCCTGCAGGAGGCCGATGCGCACCGCCAGCCCGGCCACCGTGGGCGCCTCGAAGATCGCCCGCAGCGGCGGCTCCACCCCGAACGCCTGCCTCACCCGGGAGACCACCCGCGTCGCTAGCAGCGAGTGCCCGCCCAGTGCGAAGAAGTCGTCCTCCGCCCCGGCGCGCTCCACCCCCAGCACGTCCGCGTAGATCCCCGCCAGCATCTCCTCTGCCGGCGTGCGCGGCGCAACGTACGCGTCCTCGCTCCGCTCGGGGGCCGGCAGTGCGCGCCGGTCCACCTTGCCGTTGGGGGTGAGCGGCAGTGCCTCCAGCACCACCACCGCGGCGGGCACCATGTGCTCCGGGAGCCGCTCCCGCAACCTCGCCCGCAGCGCGGCCACGTCCAGCTCCGCGCCCTCTCCCGCCACGTACGCCACCAGCCTCCGGTCCCCCTCTGCTCCGCGCACCACCACCACCGCGTCACGCACCCCGTTCTGCTCCCGCAGTACGGACTCGATCTCGCCCGGTTCGATGCGGAAGCCGCGCACCTTGGCCTGGAAGTCCACGCGCCCCAGGTACTCCAGGTTGCCGTCAGCCAGCCAGCGCACCCGGTCCCCGGTACGGTACATGCGCTCTGACCCCAGCTCCGCGAACGGGTTCTCCACGAATGCCGCCCGCGTCCTCTCCGGGTCGTTCAGGTATCCCGCCGCCAGGCACGCCCCTGACAGGTACAGCTCCCCGGGCACCTGCACCGGGACCAGCCGCCGCCGCTCATCCAGCACCAGCGCCTGCGTGTTGGAGATGGGCCGGCCGATGGGGATGCGCCCGCCTTCATCGTCCGTGACCCGGTAGCAGACGCAGCCGATGCTCGCCTCCGTGGGGCCGTACAGGTTCACCACCGCCACTCCAGGGAAGTGCCTCATGAAGGCGTAGGTGGTCCCCGGTGTGATCTGCTCCCCGCCCACGACGACCGCACGCAGCGATTCCAGGCTGCGCCGCGCCTCCTCGTCCCGTAACAGCCACGGGACCAGCACGTTGAACACGGAGGGGACGAAGTCCGTCATCGTAACCCGCTGCTCCTGGATCAGCGCCGTCAGCGGTCCGGCCGCGAGAACATCGTCGGAGGCCGGGAGCACCGTACGCCCGCCGCCGGTGAGCGGCCAGAACAGCTGCCACACGGCGCTGTCGAAGACGTGCCGGGTGGTCTGCAGCACCGCCGCGGCGGCCTCGCGTCCGAAGTACTCGTCCATCCACCGGAACCGGTTGGCGATTCCCCGGTGCGGGACCACCACCCCTTTCGGCTTCCCCGTGGAGCCGGAGGTGTAAATGACGTAGATGGGGTCCTCGGGGCCCACGCGGACCGCGGTGTGGGGCGCACCGTCGGCGTCTTCGGGGTCGCGGAGGTCCAGGCGCAGGAAGGAGCGGCCCAACTCGGCCTCGGTGAAGGGCGCGTCGCGGCCCACCAGAACCACGTCGCACCCCAGGTCGTCGAGGATCTCGCGCACGCGGGCCGCCGGCCACCGCACGTCCAGAGGGGAGAAGGCCGCTCCGGCTTTCATCACCCCGAGCATGGCGAGGGGGACCTCCAGGCCCCGCTCCATCAGCACGGGGACGTAGCTACCGAGCCCGATCCCGCGCCGCGCCAGCAGTACGGCGAGGCGATCGGCGAGGCGGTCCAGCTCCCCATAGGTCACGTGCTCGGCGCCGCAGACGGCCGCCACGGCTCCGGGCGTCCGGCGGGCCTGCTCCTCCACCAGGTCGTGGATGCAGTCCAGCGGGTATTCCCGCCCGGTGGCGTTCCACTCCAGCAGCACCCGGGCGCGCTCCTCGTCCGTGAGGAAGGTGACCCCAGCGGCCGGACGAGCGGCATCCTCGACGAGCGCCTCCACCAGGCGGGCGAAGTGCGCCGCCATCCGCTTCATGGTCGCCTCGTCCCACAGCCCGGCGCGGTAGGAGAGCGAGCCGGCGAAGCCCTGCTCGTCCTCCCCGAGGCCGAGCGTCAGGTCGAACTTGGCGATCTCCCCGCCGTCGGCCGCCAGAGGCTCCATCTCCAGCTCGCCCATGCGCAGCCCGCCCCGCTCGTTGTTCTGCAGGACAAACATCGCCTGGAACAGCGGCGAGTGCGCCAGGCTCCGCTCCGGCGCCAGCTCCTCGACCAGGCGCTCGAAGGGGATCTCCTGGTGCTGGTACGCGCCCAGCGTCGTCTCCCGCACCCGACCCAGCAGCTCCTGGAAGCTCACGTCGCCGGAGAGGTCGGTGCGCAGCACGAGGGTGTTGACGAAGAAGCCGATCAGCGGCTCCGTCTCCAGCCGCGTGCGTCCGGCGATGGGCGTGCCCACGCTGACGTCCTCCTGCCCCGCGTAGCGCGCCAGGAGGAGCTGCCAGGCCGCGAGCAGCGTCATGAACGCCGTCGCTCCCTCGCGCCGCGAGAGCGCACGCAGCCCGGCAGAGACGTCCGCGGGGAGCTCGACGCGGACGATCCCGCCGCGAGGGTCCTGCACCTGTGGGCGCGGCCGGTCCGTCGGAAGCTCCAGCAGGGGCGGCGCGCCGGCCAGCTTGTCGCGCCAGTAGCCGAGCTTGGTCTCCAGCGTCTCCCCCGTCAGCCAGCCGCGCTGCCAGGCGGCGTAGTCGGCATACTGCACCGGCAGCTCCGGAAGCTGCGCCTCCCGCCCCTCCGCCAGCGCATCGTAGAGCGCCGAGACCTCGCCGATCAGCACGCCGATGGACCAGCCGTCGGAGACGATGTGGTGCATCGTGAAGAGCACCCCCCACTCCGCCTCGTCCAGCCGCACCGCGGACACGCGCAGCAGCGGACCCGTGGCCAGGTCGAACGGCAGCGCCGCCTCCTCCGATACGAGCCGGAGGACCTCCACCTCGCGCGACTCCGCAGGCAAGCTCCGCAGGTCGGTGACCGGCAGGGCGACCGGGGCCGCGTCCCGGATCACCTGCACCGGCTCCCCGTCCACAGTGGCGAAGACGGTGCGCAGCGTCTCGTGGCGCCGGACGATCTCCGTCAGGCTCCGCTCGAGCACCGCCGGGTCGAAGCGGCCCCGCAGGCGCAGCGCAAAAGGCATGTTGTACGCGGCGCTGCCCGGCTCCAGCCGGTCGATGAACCACAGCCGCTGCTGCGCGAACGACAGCGGCGCCGGCGACCCGTCGCGGGCCACCCTCACCAGCGGCGGCGTCTGCGTCCCCTTGCCCCCGGCCTGGAGGAGGCCGATGCGCACCGCCAGCCCGGCCACCGTGGGCGCCTCGAAGATCGCCCGCAGCGGCAGCTCCACCCCGAACGCCTGCCTCACCCGGGAGACCACCCGCGTCGCCAGCAGCGAGTGCCCGCCCAGTGCGAAGAAGTCGTCCTCCGCCCCCACCCGCTCCACCCGCAGCACCTCGCCCCAGATCCCCGCCAGAATCTCCTCCGCCGGGGTCCGCGGCGCCACGAAGTCCTCCGCCGACGACCGCTCCGGCGCCGGCAGCGCCCGCCGCGCCACCTTTCCGCTGGGAGTCAGGGGAAGCCTCTCCAGTACCACGAACGCCCCTGGCACCATGTACTCCGGCAGGCTCGCCTTAAGGTGCGCGCGCAGCTCCGTCGGTGACGCCTCGGCCCCCTCGGCCGCCACCACGTAGCCCACCAGCCGCTTCTCCCCCGGCGCGTCCTCCCGCACCACCACCACGGCCTCCCGCACCTCGGGGTGGCGCTCCAGCGCCGCCTCCACCTCGCCCGGCTCGATCCGGAAGCCGCGCACCTTGACCTGCTCGTCTACGCGCCCCAGAAACTCCAGCGTGCCGCCGGCCAACCAGCGCACCCGGTCCCCCGTCCGGTACAGCCGCGCCCCGCCGGCTGCCGAGAGCGGGTCCGGGAGGAAGCGCTCCGCCGTGAGGTCCGGCCGGCTCAGGTAGCCGCGCGCCAGGCTCACCCCACCCAGGTACAGCTCCCCTGGCACGCCCACCGGCGCCGGCTCGCCGCGGCCGTCCAGCACGTAGCACCGCGTGTTGGCGACCGGCACCCCGATGCTCGGCAGCAGCGGCCACTCCGCCGGGTCGCCCGCCAGCGCAAGCGAGGTGACCACGTGCGTCTCGGACGGGCCGTATTGGTTGTACAGCGGCGCCCCCAGCACGCCCATCCAGCGCCGCAGCGGAGCGCTTACCCGCAGCTGCTCGCCGGCGGTCACCACCTCCCGCAGCGCAGCCGGCGCCCGCCCCTGCGCGTCCGCCACCTCCGCCAGGTTCTGCAGGGCGACGGCCGGCATGAACAGCCGCTCCACCCCCTCGCGCTCGATCGTCTCCAGGATCGCCGCCGGGTCATAGCGCGTCTCTTCCCCGATCAGCACCACCCGTCCTCCCGTGCTCCACGCCGAAAAGATCTCCTGGAACGACACGTCGAAGCTGATGGTGGCGAACTGGAGCGTCGCGGCGGGGACCGGCGCGCGCCAGTCGCGCTCCTGCCAGGCGAGCAGGTTGACCAGCGGCCGGTGCGGCATCGCCACGCCCTTGGGCAGCCCGGTGGAACCCGAGGTGTAGATGACATAGGCCAGCGACTCCGGCAGCGCGCCGCCAACCACACGCTCCCCGCTCTCCGCCTCGATCCGCTCCTTGTCCGCGTCCACCCGCACCACCGCGGCGGCCGAGGCGGGGAGCTGCCCCGCCAGCGACGCCTGCGTCAGCAGCACCGGCGCGGCGGAGCTCTCCAGCATGTACGCCAGGCGATCCGCCGGATACTCGGGGTCCAGCGGCACGTAGGCGGCGCCGGCCTTGAGGATGCCCAGCAGGGCCACCATCATTTCCGGACCGCGCTCCAGGCACAGGCCCACGCACGTGTCCGGACCGACGCCGCGGCCGCGGAGGAAACGCGCGAGCCGGTTGGCGCGCGTGTCGAGCTGCGCGTAGGTGAGGGTGCCGTCGGCGTACACGACCGCCACGGCCGCGGGGGTGCGGTCCGCCTGCGCCTCGAACAGCTGGTGCACGCACAGCTCGCGCGGATACTCGGCCTCGGTGGCGTTCCACCCTTCCACCACCTGCTCGCGCTCCTCCTCGCCCAGCAGCTCCACCCCTGAGAGCCGGCGCTCCGGGTCGGTCACCGCCCCCTTCAGCAGCCGCACCAGGTGCTCGAGCATCCGCTCCGCCGTGGCCGCGTCGAAGAGCTCCTTCCGGTAAGTCAGCATCCCCTGGAGTTCCTCGCCGCTCTCCTCCAGGGCCAGCGAGAGGTCGAACATCGCCATCGACCCGCCGCCCTGCACCTGGGTCAGCGATGCCTCGCCCAGCCGCATCCGCTCCGCCGGTCTGGTGTTCTGCAGCACCAGCGTCACCTGGAAGAGCGGGGTCTGCGTCAGGCTCCGCTCAGGTGCCAGCGCCTCCACCAGGCGTTCGAAGGGAAGGTCCTGGTGTGCAAATGCCCCTAGCATCACCTCCCGCACCCGTCCCAGAAGCTTCCGGAACGAAGGATTGCCGGAGAGGTCGACTCTCAGTGCGAGCGTGTTGACGAAGAAGCCGATCAGCCCCTCCAGCTCGGGGCGCGTCCGCCCGTTAATGGGGGAGCCGACCGTCACGTCCTCCTGCCCCGAGTACCTGGAGAGGAGCGCCTGCATCCCGGCCAGGATCACCATGAACAGCGTGGCTCCCTCGCGCCGCCCCAGCTTCCGGAGCCCCTCCCCGAGCTCCGCCGGGAACGCGATCCGGTGAAACCCCGCGAGCCCCCCGGAGCCTGCCGAACGGGGGCGGTCGGTGGGGAGTTCCAGTACCGGCGGGGCGCCCGCCAGTCGCTCTCGCCACCAGGCGAGTTGAGCTTCGACGACTTCCTGCGTGAGGCGCTCCCGCTGCCACACGGCGTAGTCCGCGTATTGCAGCGGAAGCTCGGGAAGGGCCGGACCGCTCCGGTCGAGCGAAGACGCGTACAGGGCGGAAAGCTCCCGCGCCATCACGCCCATCGACCAGCCGTCACTGACGATGTGGTGCAGCTGGAAGACGAGCCCCCATTCCCGCTCTTCCAGGCGGAGCAGGAATACGCGCAGCAGAGGACCCCGCTCCAGGTCGAACGGGCGCGCCGCCTCCCTCGCGAACAGCCGGTGCATCTCGCGATTCCGCACCGTGGCCGGGAGGCCGCACAGATCCCCCACTGGAACCCGCTGCGGTGCCGGCGGGAGCACCACCTGCACCGGGTCCCCTTCGCGCTCATGGAAGACGGTGCGCAGCGCCTGATGCCGGCGTACCAGCTCGGTAATTGCCCGCTCCAGCACCGGAACGTGCACCGGGCCCTGCACGTGCAGGGGGAACGCGAGGTTGTACGCGGTGCTCCTCGGGTCCAGTTGGTTCAGGAACCAGAGGCGCTGCTGGGGAAAGGAGAGCGGAGCGGGGCCGGTGCCGGTCCTTCGCGGGATCGCGGCAGGTAAAAGCTCCGGTCCGCGCATCTCTCGAAGTCGTAAGTGCAGCCGCGCGAGCTGTTCGGGGGTCAGGTCCGCGAGCCCTTTCACGCTCATAGCTCTTCCTGAGGTGTGTTTCGCAGCCGATCTCGCGTCCAAAGCCCTTGCGGACTTCGGGTTGGTCTGCAGCATCACGGTGCAAAGGCCAGCAGAGCCCTCTGCAGCCCGCGGTATGGAAGAGTGCAGATGCGGAAGGATCACTGCCTTCCTGTGGATCGGTTCCGGGCAGTCTCCAAAGTAATCCGTTCGACCATGGCGTCAAGCATTGTCTTTTTCTAAGCCGTACAGAGGGGACTCTTCTACAATCCCTCAGGACAAGCGCGTCTGTGCCCCTCAGGGATCAGGTACACGAAGGCGGGGCGCGCCCGGGGCCGGGCGGACGAACCGGATCCCGTTCGCTCCGCTCCGCGTCGGCAAGTGCTGGAACGCGGACTCGCGGAACGAGATCGACGTGGTCGCGACCGGGGGTGACGGAGTGCTCCTGCTCGGCGAGTGCAAGTGGGGGATGGTCCGGCCGTGCGACCTGGAGACGCTGCAGGCCCGGCCGATTCAATCGCGCGGGAGCTGACGGGGATGCGGACGATACACTTTGTGCTGTTCTCCGGGGAGGAGCTGCCGCCGGAGCTGCAGGCCGAGGTGAGAGCCGGGCGGGTGCTCCATTTCTCACCGGAAGACCTGTACCGTTGATGAGCGTCGCCTGGAGTTCACAACCACGCGCCCTGCAGCGCGATGGCCTCGACACCGGTTCAGGTGTCGAGGCCATCATTTCGCAGGCCCTGGTGATGTCTGCGCCAGCCAGGACAATGGGTGGGCCGCAGGGAGTTTTACCTGCGATACAGCGCGTTGAAGAACGGCTTGAACGTCTCGTGTGCCTGGGCCCGGTACTGCGGCCGGAACCCGAACATCACCACCGTCCCCCGCCCCACCTGCGCCTCCACCACCGCCGCCTTCCCGGCGATCCGCTCCTCGCCCTGGGAGTACCCGCTGAGCAGGATGTCGCGCTCCGGGTAGCGCGCCACCACCGTGACCCCCGGCGTGCCGGGCGCCACCTCTAGCACCGGGCTGCGCGTGTAATTGACGGCGGACTCCTCCGGCATCCCCCACGCCACCGGGTGCGAGGCGTCCCACCGGACCCGCAGCAGCGACCCCGGCGCGTACCACCGGGCGGCGTCGGCCGTATCCTGCGCGGCGTTCACGTCGCGCACCGGGATCCCCAGGTCACGGATCCCGAGCTCCACCGCGCGGTCCAGCAGCACCAGCGTCCCGCCCTCCTCCACGAAGCGCCGCAGCGCCGCGGCGCCCGGCTGCCCCAGCCCGCCCGCGTAGTCCGGGTGCGCGCGCCGCGGCCCCTGCATCAGGTCGCGGTACGATTCCGAGGGGATCACGATGGCGTCGAACCGGTCGTTCAGCCCGCCCGCGCGCACCTGCGCGTCGTGCAGGGTGTCGAAGGGGACTCCCCAGCGCTCGAAGACCCAGCGCGTCCACCCCTCGTCCATGGACGCGGTCCAGGGCTTGTAGAGTCCCACCCGCAGCCGCCGCATCTCCGCGCCGGAGGCCGGCTCGCCGACGCCCACCGCGTCCACCCCCCACTCCCCCGTCCAGCGCGCCAGCCGCGAGGAAAGGTCGTCCACCCCGGAAACCACCGGCGCCCCAGCGGGCCAGGTGCGCCCCCCGCCCACGGCCAGCGGCTCGCGCAGGAAGACCACGCGCCCGCCCTCCCGCACCACCTCGTGGACGGCGCGGTGGGTGTTGTTCATCCGCGGGTCCAGCGCGTACGCCGGACCCGGGTCGATCACGGTGCCCGGGCGGACGCGGACCGAGTCGATGCGGGCCAGCGAATGCGTGGGGAAGGGCTCCGCCACCTCGCGCACGTCCACCCCCATCTGCATCCCCAGGGTCCACCCCGCCACGTCGTACGGCACCTCCGGGGGGCCGCCCGGGTAGCGCCGCCGTTCCGGATAGCGCTGCGGCTCCAGCAGGTCCTTGGCGTGCGCGCGGAAGGGCTGGGCCATGAGCACCACCCGCGTCCCCGCGGAGTACGTCTCGCCGCCCGCCCGGAAGGGGAGCCGCGCCTCGTGCACCTCCACCCCGCCCCTGCGCAGCGTCTGGAGGAGCTCGGCCGCGGAGCCCGGGTCGCGCTGGTCGGCGGGGACGACGAAGGCGAAGGGGCCGCCCGCCTCGCCCGCGCGCACCTGCTTGCGCGCCAGCGCCACCAGGTTGCGGACGAAGTCCTCGCGCTGCCGGTGCATCAGCCGCACCAGCGACTTCGCCGCGATCAGCTCGTACTCCACGATGTCGCGCGGGCGCCACTCGCCCCCCGCCCAGGGCTCCGGGTACATGGAGCCGGTCCGCGGCTGCCGGAGCGAGTCCGGGTGCTGGCGGATGGGGTCGCCGTAGTCCGCGCTGGCCGCTTCGGAAAGGATCCCCACCGTGTTGTGCCGCGCGGGGACGGTGCGCCCGCCGCCGTGCCACCACAGGTCGAAGGTCTCCTGGTGCGACACCCCGGTCTTCCCCGCCTCGGCCAGGTCCAGCGCCATCTGCGTCCCCACCACGTTGGTCATCCGCACGATCAGCGGGTCCACGTTGGGGTTCAGCGGGTCGGCGAAGGGAGGGATGAAGAAGCGGGCGCCGCGGTTCCCCATCTGGTGCACGTCGAAGACGACCTGCGGGAACCAGCGCTCGTACAGCACCCGGGTGACCGCCTGCGTCTCCGGCTGCGTCACCATGAAGAAGTCGCGGTTGTTGTCGTGCCCCACGTAGTGGTGGTACAGCCAGGGCATCGCCGCGCCGGAGGCCGGGGTGTTGCGGGTGCGCAGCCACCAGTCGCGGGTGATGTCCAGCCCGTCCGGGTTCATCCCCGGCACCAGGAGCACCACCACGTCCTGCAGCGCCCGTCCCAGCGCGGGGTCGGTGGCCAGGTCGTGCGCCAGCTCCATGGACATCTGTGTGGCCATGATCTCGTTGCCGTGCAGCGAGGCCCCGATGAAGACCACGGCGGGCTGGGTGCGGACCACCCGGTCGATCTCCGCCTGGGGGACGCCGCGCGGGTCGGCGAGGCGCGCCTGGCTGCGGCGGATCTCCGCGAGCCGCGCCATGTTGGCCGGCGAGGTGATGGTCGCCATCACCATCGGGCGGCCCAGCGCCGTGCGCCCGATGGTGTCGAGGCGCACCTTCGCGGAGGCGCGGTCCAGGCGGCCGAAGTAGTCCACGATCTGCGCCCAGTCGGCCAGGCGACCGTCGGCGCCGGGGCGGAAGCCCAGCACACGCTCGGGCGAGGGCGCCGCCGCGGGCACCGCGGCCCGCTGCTGCGCCGGGAGCGGGGCGGCCCCGAGGGTGAGGCAGAGGCCGAGCAGGGCGGCGGACGGACGGAGTGCGTGCATCAAAGATCGGAGGGCGCGTGTTCGGAAAACGGATGAAGGGAGGATTTAACCCCGCCCGGGAGCCCCGCGCAACCTGGCACCGCTCACCCCGGGTGCACCTCCGCGCCCCGCTCCAGCGCCTGGAGCACCGCGTCGAAGCGCTCGTCCACGTCGCGGAGGTCCCACGGCTCCTCCACCCCGGCGTGCGCGGCGCGGTGCACCATCACGGCGTGCCGGCGGATCGACTCGCGCGCCCGCTCGTCCGTGGCGTGTGCGCCCAGCACCGCCAGCGTCTCCAGGATGCGGATCAGCACCGCCGGGACCCGCCCGGCGTTCTGCCGCAGCTGGTCGAAGGCCGCGTCCATCACCCCCTCGAAGGAATTGGGGTTGGTGATCACGCGGAGCTGCCCGCCGTCGTCGTAGCGGAAGCCGTCGGGGAAGCGGCAGCGCGCCAGCCGGAGGAGGCGCGCTCCCATCTGGTCGATGCAGGTGACGGCGGTGAAGGGGTCGTTCAGGCCGGGGGAGAGGGCGCGCACCGCGATCTCCACCATCTGCCGCACGGCGAACTCCACGTCCTGCGTGGGGGTGCGCTCCGGCCCCAGGATCAGCGCTTCGTTGATCTTCTCCGCCAGGCCGGCGTCCAGCCGGTCGGCGGGCCACACCCGCGCCAGCTCCGCGCCCTCGAAGACGAAGTGCCCCGGACGCGGGAGGAGCCGAACCAGCACGTCGCGCTCCCTCGCCCGGTCGATCAGCTTCTCCACGTCCACGGCCTGCAGGTACCCCGTCCCGGAGGAGGAGACAGGGGCCGCCTCGTCGCCGAAGCGGGGCGGCACGTCGCGCACGGAGTCCCGCTCCGGCGCCGGCCGGCCCAGCGAGGAAGGGAACATCCGCTCGATGGTGGCGTCCATCTCGCGCGCCACCGAGGCGACCGCGTGCGGGGCCTGGATCAGGAGGGCGACGTGGTGCACGAAGTAGATCAGCACCCCCAGCGCCGCGGCGGCCAGCAGCACGCCCACGGTGACCGACACCTCGGGGACGAAGGCGTCGAAGTCGTCCCCGTCGCCCCGGATGGTCCGCAGCACCACCAGCGAGTACAGGTAGGTGGCGGTGAAGGTGCCGAGCACGACCTGGCTCGGGCGGTCCCCCATGAAGTTGCGCAGGATGCGCGGGCCGAGCTGCGACGAGGCCAGGCTGAGCACCACGATGGTGATGGAGAGCACCACCCCGGCCACGGTGATCATGGAGCCGGCCACCGTCGCCAGCAGCTCTCGGGCGCCGTCCGCCCCGCCGGTGTAGACCCACCCCACGTCCCGGAGCACCTCCGGCCCCAGCCCCCGGTCCACCGCCAGCATCGCGAGGGCGAGGACGACCGAGAGCACGGCCATCAGGGTAGGGACGAACCAGTAGCTCGCGCTGACGCTCTCCCAGAGCTTCGTGAGCCTGATGCGCATGTGTGCGGCCGGGTGGGCGTGGAGGGGGAGCCTTCGCCGCGCGACGCGCAAGCGGCGTTCCGCGGTCTCAGCGCCTCCCGGCGCCGCCCCCGTCGCGCGAGGGCTCCCCGTCGGCGGACCCGACGTCGCCGGCCCGCCCCGCGACCTCGCGCAGCGCGGCGGACACCTTCGCGGAGCGCGGCACGTCGCCCCGGCCGGCGGGCCATCCCTCCCGCTGCCTGGAGCGGTCGCCGTCCGTCTCCTCCGTCTGGTCGTGGAAGAGCACCTGCTGGGTCGGGAAGGGGAGGTCGATTCCTTCCGCCACCAGGCGGTCCTTGACCGCCGCGAGCACACGGTCCTGCACCTGGAGCACGTCGGCGCGCTGCGGGTGCGACCACCAGCGGACGCGCAGGTTCACGGAGAAGTCCGCCAGCGCCACCACCAGCACGTCCGGCGCGGGGTCGGCCAAAACCCCCTCGATACCGCACACGGCCTGGAGCACCACCTCGCGCGCCCGGTCCACGTCGTCGCCGTAGCCGATCCCCACGTCGTACTGGGAGCGGCGGGCCTGGAAGGCGGTGTTGACCGTCACCTTGTCCGTGTACAGGTCTGCGTTGGGGATGACCACCCGCCGGCCTTCGTAGGTGCGGATCAGCGTCGCGCGGGTCTGGATCTCCTCCACCCGCCCCTCGAAGTCGCCCACCACGATCTCGTCGCCCACCTCGAAAGGCCGCGTCAGCAGGATGAGGATCCCCGCCAGGAAGTTCTGGAAGATGTCCTTGAAGGCGAAGCCGATGGCCACGCCGCTCACCCCCAGCAGGGTGATCAGGTCCCCCGGCTTGAACGAGGGGAAGAGGATGGTGACGGCCACCAGCAGCCCCACCAGGACCATGGCCCACTGGGCGAGCCGCCCCAGCACCATCCCCAGCGCGTGGTGCTCGCCGCGCCGCTCGTTCATCCGGCGCACCAGCCGCCGTACCCAGCGCCCCACCAGGAAGAAGAGGGCGAAGGCCACCAGCGCGATGGCGAGGTTGGGGAGGAGGCGGACGACGTCGCTCCCGATCTCCCGGATCTGGGCCAGGGCCGCGGACAGGTCGAGCTCCATGGGGTCTCGCGTTCGGAGTTGGAGGTGAACGAACCTTGGACACCCCAGGCAAAGGTCGTTCCGCACCGGCACTTGCCCGCCCGGCACCCGTCCGCTACCTTGAAGTCTCCATAAGCGAAGGGGGCCTTTAGGAAGCCGGTGCGACTCCGGCGCGGCCCCGCCACTGTAAGAGGCCCGGCGCTTCGGCGCCGGTCCGGCCCGCTCAGAAGCCACTGGGAGCCCGCGCGGCTCCCGGGAAGGCGAGCGAAGCTGCCTCGAGCCAGGAGACCGGCCCCCTCGCTCCCGCACGAAAACCCCTCGCGGGAGGGGAGCGGGGTCCGATTCCGGTGCTCCGTGCCCTCTCTTCCGGGCCGTGCGCCCGCTTCGCACCCGTTCTCTTCCCCCGTTTTCCGGGAAGGACGGGTTTTTTGTCGTCTGCGATCTGGATCCGCCGCGCGCGGGGAGCGCTCCTCCCCCTGCTCACCGTCCTCCTCGCCGCCTGTGGCGGCGGGGACGATGCCGCGCGCACCTCCTCCGCCGCCCCCGCGGACAGCGCCGTCGCGGTCGTCGACGACGCGGGGCGGACCGTGCGCCTCCCCCGCCCCGCGCGCCGCGTCGTCTCCCTGATCCCCAGCGCCACCGAGACGCTGCTCGCCATCGGCGCGGGCGACCGCCTGGTGGGGCGCACCGACTTCGACAAGGGCCCCGGGCTGGACTCGCTCCCCTCCGTGGGCGGAGGGATGGACCCGTCGCTGGAGGCGGTGCTGGCGCTCCGCCCGGAGCTGGTGCTGAGCTGGGGCCGGCGCGGCGATGCGCGGGTCCGCACCCGGCTGGAGGAGCTGGGAGTCCCCGTGTTCACCGTGGACGTCAACGACACGGCGGACGTCTTCCGGACCATGCGGAACCTGGGCGTGCTCACCGGGCGGGAGCGCGCCGCGGACTCCCTGGCCACTGCGCTGCGGGGCGAGCTGGCGGAGGTGCGCGCGTCGGTGGCGGGGCGGAGCGAGCCCTCGGTGTTCTTCCTGGTGTGGAACGACCCGCCGATGACCGCGGGGCCCGGGACCTTCATCTCGCAGCTCCTGGGCGTGGCCGGCGGGCGCAACGTCTTCGCCGACGTGAGCGCCGACTGGCCCAACGTGTCGCTGGAGGAGATCGTCCGCCGCCAGCCGGACTACCTGGTCCTGCCGCAGGGGGAGAAGGGCGGCGCGCACGACGTGAGCCGGCTCCGCACCGCCCCGGGGTGGCGGGAGCTGCGGGCCATGCGGGAGGGGCGCGTCGTCACCATCCCCGCCGACCTGATGAACCGCCCCGGCCCGCGCCTGGGCGAGGCCGCCCGCCGGCTCCGCGACGGCCTGCACCCCGGCGC
>DASYWD010000249.1 GCA_035936415.1 Longimicrobiaceae bacterium | reverse complement strand
TGAGGGCGCGGCGCCACCGAACCGACCATCCTCCGACCTCAACCATACAGAGCCATGTCCGAAGCCAGCGCCCTCTCCGGTCTCCTCGCGGGCAAACGCGGCGTCATCGTGGGCGTCGCGAACCAGAACTCCATCGCCTGGGCCTGCGCGAAGGCTCTGCACGGCGCCGGGATGGAGCTGGCCTTCACCTACCAGGGGGAGACCATGCGCGACCGGGTGGTGAAGACCACCTCGTCGCTCGGCGAGGTGCCGCTGTACGACCTGGACGTCCGCGAGGACGCGCAGATCGACCGGCTCTTCAGCGAGCTGAAGGAGAAGTGGGGGCGCCTGGACTTCCTCCTCCACTCGGTGGCCTTCGCGCCGAAGGACGCGATGGCGAACCCGTTCATCCAGACGAAGCGCGAGGACTTCCTTGCCGCGCACGAGATCAGCGCCTACTCGCTGGTGGGGCTGGTGCGTGCCGCCGAGCCCATGATGGAAGCCGGGGGAAGCGTCGTCACCATGACGTACTACGGCTCGGAGAAGGCGGTCCCCGGCTACAACGTCATGGGCGTCGCCAAGGCGTCGCTGGAGGCGAGCGTGCGCTACCTGGCCGTGGACCTCGGCGCGAAGGGGATCCGCATCAACGCGGTATCCGCGGGCGCGGTGAACACCCTGGCCGCGCGCGGCGTGGCGCACTTCCGGGACCTGCTCAAGATCACCGCCGAGCGGGCGCCCATGAAGCGCGCCATCGAGGTGGACGAGGTCGGCAACGCCGCGCTCTTCCTCGCCTCGGACCTCTCCACCGGGATGACCGGCGAGGTCATGTACGTGGACGCCGGTTTCAACATCACGGCCGGCTGAACTGCCTTGACGGTGGCTGTGTCGCTCGGGCGGTCGGAGGCGGGATGGTCTCCGGAAACGCCAAACTCGCTGCGCTCGGACACAAGGCGTTTCCTCCGACCACCCCGCCACCTCCCTGCCACCCCCTCCGCGACCGTGGTGAACAACCACTGCCGTTCTCCCCTCCCTCGCTTGCGGGGGAGGGGCTGGGGGAGGGGGCCGCCGCCGACTCGCCCCGATGCCGACCTGACAGGAAGCCCTCCCCCAGAATTGGGGGATATAGGGGGCAAATGTTGCGAGCCTAAAGCGAGCCGGGTGGGGGCCGCACCTCGCACTTCGCACTCACGCACTCCTTGACTCCTGCTGTCTTCCTCGACCGCGACGGGACCATCATCCACGACGCGAGCTACCTCGCCGACCCGGCGGGGGTGCGGCTCCTTCCCGGCGCGGCGGAGGGCATCGCGCGGCTGAACCGCGCGGGGATCCCGGTGGTCGTCGTCACCAACCAGTCAGGGATCGGGCGGGGGTACTTCACCGAGGCGGACTTCCGTGCCGTGCAGGCGCGCACGGAGGAGCTGCTGGCGGAGGGGGGAGCGCGGGTGGACGCGGTGTACCACTGCCCGCATGCGCCCGACCACGTGCCCCCCTGCGGCTGCCGCAAGCCGGAGGTGGGGCTCTTCCTGCGCGCGGCGGACGAGCACCGCCTAGACCCGGGGCGCTCGTGGTACGTGGGCGACCGGCTGCGCGACGTTGCGCCCGCGGAGCGGCTGGGGGGGCGCGCGATCCTGGTGCGTGGCGGGGCGGAGCACGCGGAGGCGGAGCAGGCGCCCCCGAGCGTGACCGTGGTGGAGGGGCTGCGCGAAGCGGTGGAGCTCGTGCTCGGCAGGGGGGAAACGAATTGACCCGCCGCGGCGGCACGCCTATATTTCATCACTGAAGCGTCGCCACCGGTCCTTCGGCCCGGAACGTGCGGCATGCCATGTAGTTACGGGGATTCCCCGGATTCAAACTTCACCGTAGAGGGTCCCATGCAGACTGAGAACACTACGGCAACCTCTCCGATCAACGTCACCCCCATCGCGGTGTCGGAGGTGCGCAGATACATGGACGAGCAGGGCGCGTCCGAGCAGGCGGGGCTCCGGGTCGGCGTGCTCCCCGGCGGCTGCTCCGGCTTCCAGTACGGGCTCAACATCGAGGACGAGCCGGCCGAGGACGACCTGGTGCTGGAGACGGGCGGGCTGCGGCTCTTCGTGGACCCGTTCAGCATGCAGTACCTGGCCGGCACGGAGATCGACTACGTCTCCACCTTCCAGGGGTCCGGGTTCACCTTCAACAACCCGAACTCCAGCGGCGGGTGCGGCTGCGGCAGCTCCTTCACCGTGTGACGCGGCAGCAGCTCCGCTCGTCCCGTGCGCAGGGGCCCCGGTGATCCCGGGGCCCCTCGCTGCATCCTGGAGCCGCCGGGCCCGCCAGGGGGGCGGGGCGTCCGGCACCGGGACGGTTCGGAAAGGGAGACGGTCATGAAAGCGTTGTCGCTGGCTCTGGTCGCGCTCACGGCGGGGTGCGCCGTGGTGACGCAGACCGATCCGCTGGACCGTGAGGTCGGCGTGCGGGATGGGGAGCAGGTCGTGGTGGACGGCGGGCGGCTCACCGTGGGCGTCAGCGGCGTGCCGTCGGATTCGCGCTGCCCCACCGACGTGGTGTGCGTGACGGCCGGCGAGGCCGTGGTGGTGCTGACGCTGGCGGAGCCCGCCCGCGCCCCCGCCGAGGTCACGCTGCGCACCACGCCGGGGAAGGACGCCGCCACCTACGGCGTGTACCGCGTCCAGCTTCTCGATTTGGATCCGAAGCCGCGGAGCGGGGGCTCGCCCCCGGAGACGTACCTCGCCACCCTGCGGATCGCCCGGGAGTAGCCCTGGGCGGTCGTGGACGGGTGGGCTCGCGAGTAACTACCGCGGGCCCTTTGCTTTACGCGATCTGTCCGCCGGGGCCGGACGTTTGCGCGAACGTGGCGAAATCGTTATATTTCCGGGCTTGTGGCGAGGCGCACGGGGCGCCTGCTTCCCGCGACAATGAGGTGAGCATTGATCCAGGTCTCCGACGCTCTGCGGACTCCGCTCGAGTACGCCCGGCTGTCGCGCGAGGAGCTGAGGGACAGGATCCTGCGGCGCAAGGAGGAGCTCAACGCCGTGATCCTGGGCCACAACTACCAGCGGGTGGAGATCCAGGAGGTCAGCGACTACCTGGGCGACTCGCTGGGGCTCTCGCAGGAGGCGGCGAGGACGGACGCGGAGGTGATCGTCTTCTGCGGCGTGCACTTCATGGCGGAGACGGCCAAGATCCTCTCGCCGGACAAGACCGTGCTGATGCCGGACCTGCGCGCCGGGTGCCCCATGGCGGACTTCGTCACCGGCGAGTCGCTCCGGCGCCTCAAGGCCCGCTACCCGGGCGCGGCCGTGGTGGCGTACGTCAACTCCACCGCGGAGGTCAAGGCGGAGTCGGACATCTGCTGCACCTCGGCCAACGCGGTGCAGGTGGTGGACTCCATCCCGCGCGACCGGACGATCCTCTTCGTCCCGGACCGCAACCTGGCCCGCTACACTGCGGAGAAGTCCGGGCGCCCGTACGTCGTGGCCGGGCAGGAGGTCGGCGAGCCGGAGCCCGGCTCGATCGTCGCCTGGGACGGCTACTGCTACGTGCACGACGACCTGGTGCTCGACGAGCTGGCCGCCGCCCGGGCGAAGCACCCGCGGGCGCTCGTGGTGATCCACCCCGAGGCGCGCGCCGACCTGCTCGCGGAGGCGGACTACGTCACCTCCACCTCGAAGATGGTGGACATCGCCGAGCAGCACGATGAGCTGATCATCGGCACCGAGCGCGGGCTGATCGACCGCCTCAAGCAGCGCTTCCCCGAGAAGACCCTCGTGCCGCTCTCGGGCGCGGCCATCTGCGGGAACATGAAGATGAACACCCTCGCCAAGCTGGCGTGGTCGCTCGACCACCTGGAGCACGAGATCGTGCTGGACGAGGAGGTGCGGAGCCGCGCGGAGGCGTCGCTGACCCGGATGCTGGACCTGTCCGGCGGGTGGCGCCCTCCCACGGCGGAAGAGGCGGCGCTGGAGGAGGCGGGGCTCCGCCCGGGGGGCTGCGGTTGCGCCTGAGGCGCTCGCGTGAAAAGTTGGGGGCGGCTCCCGGACCCGGGGGCCGCCTTTTTTATCCCGGGCCGGCGTCGGCTGGCCCGGGTTGTGCAAGAGCCCCGCTCCACTATGCAGACCACACCCGTACGCGGGCGCGCTCCGCGTCGCCGCCTTCCCACTTCACCGCACCGGCCGTACCCGACCGCCGCCGGGAGTCCCCCGCGCCGGGGGCGCGTCCGCACAGGAGGGACGCGTTGAAGCCCGGAGCGGTGTCCCCGGAGGTCGCACACTTCATCGCCGAGCACATCGACTCGGCCGAGCAGCTCGAGATCCTGCTCCTCCTGCAGCGCGACCCGGAGAAGACGTGGACCGCGCTGGACGTCAGCCAGGCGATCTACACCGTGCCCGCCTCCGCCACCATGCGGCTGGAGGGGCTCGTCGCGGCCGGGTTCGTCACCTCCACCGGCGGGGCGGACCCGCACTACCGCTACGCGCCCGGCACCGAGCAGCTCCGCCGACAGGTGGAGGTGCTCGCGGCCGCGTACCGGGCCGACCGGGTCGGCGTCATCAAGCTGATCTTTTCCCGGCCTCCGGACCCGGTGCAGAGCTTCGCGGACGCCTTCCGGCTCCGGGGGAAGGGGAGCTGATGGCTTCGATCGTCTACGCCCTCTGCGGGCTCACGAGCGTCGCCTGCGCGGTGCTCCTCCTTCGCGGGTTCCACTCTTCCGGGGCCAGGCTCCTCCTGTGGGCGGGGCTTTGCTTCGTGGGGCTGGCCGTCAACAACGTCCTGCTCTTCGTGGACCTGAGCGTCGTGCCGGACCTGGACCTCTCCGTCTGGCGCTCGCTGCCCGCCCTCGCCGGGCTGCTGCTGCTGATCTACGGGCTGGTGTGGGAGACCCGATGAGAGAGCTGCTTTCGGGCGCCATCGTGATGGGCTACCTCCTCCCCGGGGTCTTCTTCTTCCGGTTCTGGAAGGACACTGCGGACCGGCTGTTCCTGATCTTCGGGCTGGCGTTCACGCTCCTCGCGGTGCAGCGCACGATGCTCACGCTCCTGGCGGACACGCCGAGCGCCCACATCTACCTGTACGTGATCCGGCTGCTCGCCTTCCTGCTCATCATCGCGGCCATCGTGGACAAGAACCGGGCGGCGGGCTCCCGGCGGTAGGCTCGCCGGGGACCCGCCGCGCGACGG
>DASYWD010000248.1 GCA_035936415.1 Longimicrobiaceae bacterium | reverse complement strand
GCGGAGCGGTCCCTGGATCTGCCCGTCCGCGATGCGCCGCCCACAGCTTCCGGCGACGCGGCGCTGATCCGCCGTTACGCCGACCGCCTGCCCGTGGAGCACGCGCAGTGGACGGCGCGGGCAGCCCGGACCGACCGCGGCTTTGTCCTCGGCCTCACACCGCCGGAGGGGTGGGAGGGGTCGCTCGGCGGCGCCTACTTCTTCCCCGCCGACCCGGTGCTCCTGGACCACGCCGCCGACCAGCCGGTGGGGCGCACGGCGGCCGGGGAGTACCGCGTCCGGCTCACCCAGTCCGCGTACCTGCCCGGCGAGCCGGAGCGGATCGAGGGCATCCTCGTCCTCCCGGACGGCGGCTCGCTCGATGCGGCCGGGCACCGGGGCCTGGTTGTGAGCGCAGCGGTGGCGGACGCGCAGGTGGCCTGGGCCGCCGCGCCCACCGAGCCGGTGGCGGCCGCCGGGGTGGCGGCCGGGCAGGGGTCGACAGCGGGCGCCGCGGGTGGAGTGACCCTCCCCCTCGTCGTTCTGCCCGCGCTTCTGACGCCGACGATCGTCTTGAACTTTCTCAACCACGAGGAGACGACATGAGAAGGCCCCCGTTCGCGATGGTGGCCGTGCTGGCGCTCGGCCTGGTGACCGTGGCCGCCGGCGTGCGGGCTGCCCCGGAGATCGGCAAGCCGGCGCCCGCCTTCACGCTCCCCGACACCCGAGGCGCGGAGCATTCCCTCGCGCAGTACCGGGGGAAGTGGGTCGTTCTGGAGTGGGTGAACTACGGCTGCCCCTACGTGAAGAAGCACTACCGCACCGGGAACATCCCGGGGCAGCAGCAGAAGTGGCGGGACCGGGGCGTCGTCTGGCTGGCCGTCGTGTCTTCGGCCCGCGGGGAACAGGGCCACTATGAGCCCGCGGCGATGAACGTGGAGTCGAAGAAGATGGGGAGCAACGCCAGCGCGGTGCTGCTCGACCCCGCGGGGACGGTCGGCCGCATGTACGACGCGAAGACCACGCCGCACATGTTCGTGATCGACCCCAAGGGTACGCTGGTCTACATGGGCGGGATCGACAACGTTCCGACACCGCGGGACGGGGACATCGCGCGCGCGACGCAGCTCGTGGATGTCGCGCTCAAGGAAGCCACGGCCGGGCAGCCGGTCTCCACCCCGACCTCGCGGCCCTACGGCTGCAACGTCAAATATCGCTGAGTTCAGGAGTGAGATGAGAACGAGAGCGAGTCAGCTGCTGAAGCGGAGGAGGGGAGGCCGGCCCGGTCGCCGGGGCATGGCCACGCCCTTGGTGCTTTTCGTCGCGCTCGCCGCTTCGGCGGGGCCCGGGCTCCTCCCGGGAAGCGGTCCGGGCCCTCTGTTCTCCGCCCAGCAGGATACGACGCCGCACAGCGAGGCGAGGCTGGTGAGCGACGTCGCCTCGGTCCGCCCCGGGGAGCCGTTCACCGTCGGCCTCCACGTCACCCTCGACGAGGGGTGGCACACCTACTGGAAGAACGCCGGGGACGCCGGCAACGGGCTGCTCGCGACCTGGAGCCTGCCCAGCGGGTTCAGCGCCGACTCGTTCGCCTACCCGATCCCCGAGCGGATCCCGTACCCGCCGCTCGTGAACTACGGGTACAGCAACGAGGTCGTCTTCCTCGCCACCATCACCCCGCCGGCCGACCTCGAGGCCGGCCGGCCCGTCCGGCTCACGCTCTCGGCAGACTTCCTCGTCTGCGAGGATGTCTGCCTACCCGCGCAGGCGGAGCGGTCCCTGGATCTGCCCGTCCGCGATGCGCCGCCCACAGCTTCCGGCGACGCGGCGCTGATCCGCCGTTACGCCGACCGCCTGCCCGTGGAGCACGCGCAGTGGACGGCGCGGGCAGCCCGGACCGACCGCGGC
>DASYWD010000247.1 GCA_035936415.1 Longimicrobiaceae bacterium | reverse complement strand
GGCCCGCTTCCTGTCGTCCGGTTCCTCTGCCGCCGCTGCGGCTCAGGGCGTGGTCGCCGGGGCCGGGGCGGTCGGGCCGCCGCCCAGCGGCGTCGCGTTCTGCGGCTGCTCCTGCGGGGGGAGCGCGCCCTGCGGAGCCTCCGGCCTCACGCCCGGGACCGTGGGAGCCGCCGCCGGCACCGCGGCCTGCGTCCCCCCGCGGAGGATCGAAGCGCGCCGCTCCGCCCCGCTGGACATCAGCGAGAGCGTCAGCGCGAGCACCAGGAAGACCCCCCCGCCCCACCAGGTGGTCCTGGTCAGCAGCGTGGCCGCCTGCCGGCCGCCGAACAGCGTGTCGGTTCCGGCGCCGCCGCCCATGGCCGCCAGGCCTCCGCCCTTCCCGGCCTGCAGGAGGATGACCGGGATCAGCAGGAGGGCGTCCAGGATCAGCAGGCCCAGGAGGAAGTAGTACACGGGTGCACGCAGTTGCAGGTGAATCGTCAGGAACCCGAGAAAGCTATGGCTCGCCGCCGCCCTGTCAAGGCGTCGCCGTGCAGACGGCCGCGAAGCCGGCGGGATCCAGGCTCGCGCCGCCCACCAGCACCCCGTCCACCTCCGGCGCGGACAGCAGCTCCCGCGCGTTCTCCGGCTTCACGCTCCCGCCGTACAGGATGGGCACCGCGGCGGCCGCCTCGCCGCCGAACGCCTCCCGGAGCCGCGCCCGCACCTCGGCGTGCATGGAGGAAGCGTCCTGCGGCGTCGCCGTCTCCCCGGTGCCGATGGCCCACACCGGCTCGTACGCCACCAGGAGCGAAGCCGCGTCCCCCGCGGAGAGCCCCGGGAGCACCGCGTCCAGCTGCTCCCGCACAGTCGCCTCCGCACGCCCGGCGCGCCGCTCCTCGATCGTCTCGCCCACGCAGAGCACCGGCCGGAGCCCCGCGTCCAGGGCCGCCCGCACCTTGCGCGCGGTGTCCTCGCCCGTCTCCCCGAACACGTGGCGCCGCTCGCTGTGCCCCACCAGGATGAACTCCGCCCCCGCGTCCGCCGCCATGGGCGCCGAGACCTGCCCGGTGAACGCGCCCTGCCGCTCCCAGTACACGTCCTGCACCCCCAGGGCCACGTCCCCGCGCCCCGCGACCGCCTGCCGCGCCGCCTCCACCGAGATCGCCGGGGGGAAGAAGACGACGGTGCGGTCCTCCCGCGCCTCGTACGCCGCGAGGAAGGCCTCGAAGAAGGCGCGCGTCTCCGTCGGCCCCTTGTGCATCTTCCAGTTGCCCGCCAGGACGGGCCTGCGCAGCGCCGTCATGCGCCCTCCCGGTCCGAGAGCGCCGCCACGCCCGGGAGCGTCTTCCCCTCCAGGAACTCCAGCGAGGCGCCCCCGCCGGTGGAGACGTGCGAGATCCGCTCGGCCAGCCCCAGGTCCGCCACGGCCGCCGCCGAGTCCCCGCCGCCCACCACCGTGGTGGCGCCGCGGTCCGTCGCCCCGGCCACCGCGCGCGCGACGCCCTCGGTCCCCTTCGCGAACTCCGGCACCTCGAACACGCCCATGGGCCCGTTCCAGAGCACCGTCTCCGCCCCGGCGATCACCTCGCGGTAGGCGTCCACCGTCCTCGGCCCCAGGTCCAGCACCATGCGGTCCCGCGGGACCTCCGCGCGCTCGACGGCGGTGGTCTCCGCCCCCGCGTCCATCTTCGCCGCCACGACGCAGTCCACGGGGAGCACCAGCTTGTCGCCGGAGGTGCGGAGCAGGTCGGCGGCCATCTCCACCCGGTCCTCCTCCACCAGCGAGGTGCCGGTCTCCAGCCCCATCGCCCGGAAGAAGGTGTTCGCCATCGCACCACCGATCAGCAGCCGGTCCACCTTCGGGAGGAGGTTCTGGATCACGTCGATCTTCCCGGAGATCTTCGCCCCGCCGATGATGGCGACGAAGGGCCGTCCGGGCTCCTCCACGACGCGCCCCAGGTACTCCAGCTCCCTCTCCATCAGCAGCCCCGCCGCCGCCGCCCGCCCGTCCTCGCGCATGACCTCCGCAACGCCCGCGGTGGAGGCGTGCGCCCGGTGCGCCGCCCCGAAGGCGTCGTTGACGTACAGGTCGCCCAGCGCCGCCATCTGCCGGGCCAGCTCCGGGTCGTTCTTCTCCTCGCCGGGGAGGTAGCGCGTGTTCTCCAGCACCAGCACGTCACCGTCGCCCATGTCGCGCGTGGCCTGCTCCGCCTGCTCCCCCACGGTGTCGCCGACGAAGTCCACCTTGCGGTCCGGCATCAGCGCCGCGAGCCGCTGCGCCGCCGGGCGCAGCGACATCTCGGGGACGCGCTTCCCCTTCGGCCTACCGAAGTGCGCCAGGATCACCACCCGCGCCCCCGCGCCGGTCAGCAGCTCCAGCGTCGGGAGCGTCGCCCAGATCCGCGTGTCGTCGGTGATCTCCCGGCGCTCGTCCAGCGGCACGTTGTAGTCCACGCGCAGGAGGACGCGCTTCCCCTTCAGCTCGCGCTCCCCCAGGTCCCGCAGCGTCAGCTTGTTCATCGGTGTCGTCGGAGGGTGTGTCTGAATCTCGTGTCGGAGGCGGGCCGGAGGGCCCCCTCCCCCGCCCCCTCCCCCGCAAGCGGGAGAGGGGAGCACTTCACCTGCCGTTCGGTGCCTCCGCGCAGGGGGTGACAGGGAGGGGGTGGGGGTGGTCGGAGGAAAAAGCCTTGTGTTCGAGCGTAGCGAGTTTGGCTTTTTCCGGAGATCACCCCCGCCCCCGACCGCAACGCGACGGACTCCCGGCAAATCGAATCCCCCAGCCCGGGTTCTGGGCTGGGGGATCGAACGGCCGCGAGGGCTAGAGCCGCTTGCCCATGTAGCGGGCCAGGTCCACGCAGCGGTTGCTGTACCCCCACTCGTTGTCGTACCAGGCCATGACCTTGACGAGTCCGGCGAGGACGTTGGTAGAGGCCGCATCCACGATGGACGAGGCCGGGTTCCCGGTGTAGTCCACCGAGACCAGCTCCTCCTCCTCGAACGCGAGGATCCCCTTCATCCGCCCCTCGGCCGCGCGGCGCAGGGCGTCGTTGACCTGCTCGGCCGTGACCTCCTGGTCCAGCTCCGCGGTGAGGTCCACGATGGACACGTCCGGGGTCGGCACGCGCATGGCGACGCCGTCGATCTTCCCCTTAACCTCCGGGATCACCAGCCCCGTGGCCTTGGCGGCGCCGGTGGTGGTCGGGATGATCGACATGCCGGCGGCGCGGGCGCGGCGCAGGTCCTTGTGCGGGAGGTCGAGGATCTGCTGGTCGTTGGTGTAGGCGTGCACGGTGGTCATCAGCCCTCGCCGCCACCCGAACTCGTCCAGCAGCACCTTCACCACGGGGGCCAGGCAGTTGGTGGTGCAGCTCGCGTTGGAGACCACGTGGTGGTTCGCCGGGTCGTACTGCTCCTCGTTCACGCCCAGCACGACCGTGATGTCCTCGCCCTTGGCCGGGGCGGAGATGATGACCTTCTTCGCGCCCGCGTCCAGGTGCTTCGCGGCGTCGTCCCGCTTCGTGAAGCGGCCCGTGGACTCGATCACCAGGTCCACGCCCAGGTCGCGCCAGGGGAGCGCCCCCGGGTCCTTCTCGGAGAGGACCCGCACCTCGTCGCCGTCCACCACCAGCGCGTTCTCCCGCGCCTCGACGGTGCCGGGGTAGTGCCCGTGCACGGAGTCGTGGCGGAGGAGGTGGGCCAGCGTCGCGGTGTCGGTGAGGTCGTTCACCGCCACGAAGTCCACGTCGGCGACGCCGGCCTCCTTGGCGGCGCGGAGGACGTTGCGCCCGATCCGGCCGAAACCGTTGATGGCAACCCGAATGGCCATTGTATCTCCGTGAATGCGAGGATTTGAAAACGTTCCGCTTCGCGCCCCGTCAGCGGTCCAGCCCGGGAACGACGCGCGCGAAGGTCGCCACGCTCACCACCCGTGCGCCCGCCTCGAGGAGCGCCTGCGCGCAGGCCTCGGCGGTCGCGCCCGTCGTCCACACGTCGTCCACCAGGAGCACGTGCTCCCCGCGGACCCCGCTGCGCCGCCCCTCCGGGACGGTGAAAGCGCCCGCTACGTTAGCCCGCCGCTCATCGGGATGCAAGGCCGTTTGCGTACCGCTGGCGCGCCTTCGCGCGAGCATCCCCGGATCGGTCGTTCGACCAGTGCGCGCCGCGAACGCGGCGGCCAGGAGGACTGCCTGGTCGTAGCCCCGCTCCCGCACGCGGCTGGGGCTGGTGGGCACCGGGACGACGAGCCGCGCTTCCTCCTCCACGTCCTCCGGGAAGGGGAGCGCGGCCATGCGACGGCCCATCGGCTCCGCCAGGGCGGACCACCGGCGGTACTTGAGCGCGTGCACCAGCTTCCGCGACACCTCGCCCATGGCGAAGGCGGAGCGCACCGCCCGGAGCGTCGGCGGCAGGTCGGCGCAGGCGGTGCAGCGCACACCCGCTTCCCGCCCGTGCGGAACCGGCGTCCAGCAGCGCGGGCACCGCGGCGCGGGGAGCTCTCGCACGCGCGCCCAGCAGAGGCGACACACCAGCCGCTCCCGCTCCGAGGTCGGGAC
>DASYWD010000246.1 GCA_035936415.1 Longimicrobiaceae bacterium | reverse complement strand
ATCCCGGTCACGCTCGCGCGGACGCTCCTCGGAGCGCGCCTGGGGCTCCGCCTCGCGCGTGTCGGCAGCGGGGGCGGCGGCGCCGTCGCCCTCGGCGGGCGCGATCTCGTGCTGGCCGCCCTCGCCGCGCCGCAGGCGGAGCAGCCCCTTGTTCGCGGCCTCGATCACGAAACGGGAGAACTTGCTGTAGCCCAGCTTCTTCTCGTCGAAGCCCGGGTCCAGCCCCAGCATCACCTGCTTCAGCCGGTCCGGGCGCATAGCGTCGCGGTCCTTCGCCATCTGCCGCACCGCCTGGGTCACCAGCATCCAGGGGTCCTCGCTCGTGGTCTGGCCGCCCACCGAGGCGCGGGTCAGGCCGGAGAGCGAGTGGTACGAGTAGTACTCGTCGCAGTTCTGGATCAGCAGGTCGCTGGAAGACTCCCGCATCCCCACGCCGATCACGTACTTGCCGTACTCCTTCAGCTTCAGCACGCAGCTGGAGAAGTCGGAGTCGCCGGTGAGGAGGATGAAGGTGCCGATCTCCGGCCGGGTGAACACCAGCTCGATCGCGTCCACCGCCATGCGGAGGTCGGTCGCGTTCTTCTTGGAGGTGCCGTACGCGGGGGCGAAGATCAGGTCGACCGAGGCCTCGGTCAGGGGGACGATGTACTGCGGGTAGCGGCGCCAGTCGGCGTAGGCGCGCTGCACCGCCACCTTGCCGCGGATGATGTCGGAATTGAGGAGCGCCTTGAGCTCCTTCCCCAGGTCGCTCCGGATCCCGACGGTGACGTTGTCGAAGTCGATCAGGAGCGCCGCGTTGGGCGCATGGGCGGGGAGGTGCGTCTGTGGCCCCGCGTACGGGGCGTTGAACGGTCTGCGGTTCATCTCTCGCAAGTTATCCATGTTTGCGGCGAGACCCCTCCGCCTCTCCCCGCGCCGGTGCGGCGGCGGGGGACGGCTGGAGGGGTCTCGTCGTGGAGGCCTCGGCCTCGGGTTCGGTTGTGGGAGCGGTCACGGTCGGCGGCTCGACTCTTCCGCGCTGATCATGCGCGCGAGCTCCACCCTGCGGACCTTGCCGCTCCCGGTCATCGGGAAGCTGTCGAGAAAGCGGACCAGGTCGGGGACCTTGTAGTCCGCCATCACCTCGCGACAGAAATCCTTGATCTCTTCGCCGGTGACGATCGCCCCCTCGACAGGGACGATGCAGGCGCACGCCATCTCTCCCAGCACCTCGTGCGGGAGCCCCACCACCGCCGCGTCCAGCACGGCGGGGTGGGCGTGCAGCCGGTCCTCCACCTCGCGCGGGTACACGTTGAACCCGCCGCGGATGATCATCTCCTTCCTGCGGCCGATGATGTGGAGGTATCCCTCCTCGTCCACCATCCCCAGGTCGCCGGTCAGGAAGAAGCCGTCCTCGGTGAACGCGCTCGAAGTCTCCCCCGGCTGGCGGTAGTACCCCTTCATCACGCCGGGGCCGCGGACCGCGACCTCGCCCACCGACTCCTCGGGAAGCACCGAGCCGTCCGTGTCGATCACCCGCACCTCCACCTCCTCCAGCGGCCGTCCCACGGTGCGGAGCTGCTTCCCGGGAGGGTCGTCGTCGCGGGTCACGGAGACCAGCGAGCCGGTCTCCGTCATCCCGTAGCCGACCCGGATCCCGGCGACCATCTCCCGCTGGATCCGCCCCAGGAGCTCCTCAGGCACCGGCGCCCCGGCCACGACCCCGGTCCGCAGAGTGGCCAGGCCGCTCGGCTCCTCGGCCTGCGCCCGCAGCTCGGTGACGAAGGTGGTGGGGACCCCGTGGTGGACGGTGACCCGCTCCCGCTCGATGATCCGCAGCGAGAGCGCGGGGTCCTGGTCCTCCTGGAGGACCAGCGTGGCTCCGCCGGCGAGCGTCCCCAGCACCCCCGGGCCGACCCCGAAGATGTTGAAGAGGCAGTTGACGCCGAAGACCACGTCGTCCGGCACTATGGACACCGCGTCGGCGGTGGCCGCCGCCGTCTCCAGCAGGTTGGCGTGCGTCAGGGAGACCCCCTTCGGCTTGCCCATGGTGCCGGAGGTGTAGAGGATGGCGAACACGTCCTCCGCCGGGTCCACCTGCGCCCGGGGGAAGTCGCGCCCGTCCCCGCTGGAGAGAAGGTCCTCGAACTGGTAGATGCGGTCGTCGTACCAGAGGTCCTCCTCCCCGACCGAGACCACGTACTGCAGGTCGGGAAGCGAGGTGAGGAAGCCCTCGAAGCGCGCCAGGTAGTCCACGCCGTCGTAGTCTTCCGCCGTCACCACCACCACGGTCTCCGAGTGGCGCAGCATGTACTGCAGCTCGGGGGTGGTGTAGCGCGGGTTGAGCGGAACGATGACGGCCCCGAGCTTGGCCGCCGCGAACATCGCGACGATGAACTCGGGCCAGTTGGGGAGGTTCAGCGCAACGCGGTCCCCCGCCTCGATCCCCAGCTCGTGGAGCGAGGCCGCGAGGGCCGTGGACTGCGCGTCGACCTGCTGGTAGGTGAGTCGCCGATCCCCCAGCACCACGAAGGTGCGCTGGGGGTCTTCGGCGGCGCGGAGCGCCAGACTTTCCGCTACGGCTGTGCCGCGGAAGCGGTCGCGAAGCGCCATGAGACCTCCGGACGGGTGTTCCTCCTGAAACGCGCGACAAACATAACTGGAGCACCAATCCCCGTCAAACTCCGTTTTTCGGGTGTTTTTCGCACCCCTCCCGGGCGCTTTACACCCGGTGGGCGGAGGGGTAGCTTTCGCCCTCTTCGACGCACCCTCGCACTTCGCACCGCGCACTTCGCACCTTGTCGTCCCACGTCCCCCAGCACCTCCGCGCGCTCAACCCGGAGCAACAGGCCGCGGCCCTCGCCACCGAGGGGCCCGTGCTGGTCCTGGCCGGCGCCGGCTCCGGGAAGACCCGCACGCTGGTGTACCGGGTCGCCCACCTGCTGAACCTGGGGGTGGACCCGCGCCGCATCCTGGCCGTGACCTTCACCAACAAGGCGGCGGGGGAGATGCGCGAGCGCGTGGCCGCCATGGTGGGGAAGCAGGCCAAGGGGGTGCTCCTCTCCACCTTCCACTCGCTAGGCGCGCGGATCCTGCGGGAGCACGGGGAGCGCATCGGCCTCCCCCCCAAGTTCTCCATCTACGGCCCCGGCGACCAGACGGCGCTCGCCAAGCGCATCCTCGCCGAGGAGGTGCACGTGGCCGCCACCACGGGGGACGACCGCTTCGACGTGAAGCGGGTGCTGTACACCATCTCCTCCTGGAAGAACCGGCTCGTGACCCCGCTGGAGGCGGCGCGCGAGGTGGCGGAGGGGCGCACCCGGGGGAACCGGACGGACGACTACGCGGTCCTCGCCGCGGACGTGTACCCGCGCTACGAGGAGGCGCTCCGCGCGGCCGGCGCCGCCGACTTCGACGACCTCCTCCTCCTCCCCGTGCAGCTGCTGCGGGAGGACGCCGAAACGCGCGAGGCGCTCTGGAAGCGCTGGCACTACCTGATGATCGACGAGTACCAGGACACCAACGGCGCGCAGCTGGAGATGGCGCGCCTCCTGGCCGGCCCCCGCAAGAACCTGTGCGTGGTGGGCGACGACGACCAGTCCATCTACGCCTGGCGCGGCGCGGACCACCGCAGCATCCTCGACTTCGAGCGGCACTACCCGGGCGCAACGGTGGTAATCCTGGAGGAGAACTACCGCTCCACGCAGCGGATCCTGGACGCCGCCAACGCGGTGATCGTCAACAACGCCTCCCGCAAGGAGAAGCGCCTCCGCACCGGGAACGGTCCGGGCCCCAAGCTCGACTACTGGGAGTTCCGCGGCGCGCCGGGGAAGCCGGCCGAGGACGAGGAGGCGGAGATGGTGGCGCGCGAGATCGGCCTGCGGCGCTTCACCGAGAAGCTGAAGTGGAGCGACTTCGGCGTGCTGTACCGCACCAACCTGCAGTCCCGCCCGCTCGAAGAGGCGCTCCGCGCCGCCAACGTCCCCTACCGGGTGATCGGCGGCACCTCGTACTTCGACCGTAAGGAGATCGCGGACGCGGTGGCCTACCTCCGCGTGGTCACCAACCCGCAGGACGAGGTGGCGCTCCGCCGCGTGATCAACTACCCCGCGCGCGGCATCGGCCGCACCTCGCTCTTCAAGCTGGTGGAGTCCGCCCGCCAGAAGAAGACGACGCTCTGGGACGCGCTGCGCGAGGCCGGCAGGGACGACGGCCTGAGCCGCCCCCAGGCGGAGGCCGTGCGGCACTTCGTGGAGATGGCGGACGAGGCGCGGCTGGAGTTCCAGGCCACCGAGGCGGCCATCCGGGCGGGCGATCCCGGCGGGCGGTCGCTGGAGGGGTGGGCCCGCGAGTTCCTGAAGCGCGTCCGCCTGGAGGAGGCGATCCGGGCCGAGAACAAGGCCGAGAAGGTGGCCGAGATCCGCGTCGACAACCTGCGGGACTTCGTCGCCTCCATCGGGAGCTACGAGGCGCGCACCTGGGCCGAGAAGCCGCTCCCGGACCAAGAGGACGACTGGCAGCCGCCCACCCTGGCGGCCTTCCTGGAGCGCGTCTCCCTCACGGACGACGAGGACTCGCGGAAGGACAAGGAAAAGGAGGAAGAGGCGGACAAGGTCACGCTGATGACCCTCCACGCCGCCAAGGGGCTGGAGTTCACGCACGTCTTCATGGTGGGGATGGAGGAGGAGATCCTACCGCACGCCCGCAGCGTGAACGCGGTTGCCGAGCTCCAGCCCGGCGACCCGGACCCCCTCGCGGAGGAGCGGCGCCTCTTCTACGTGGGGATCACCCGCGCGCGCCACCGCCTCTCCCTTTCCGGCTGCGCCACCCGCGGCGGCCGCCCGAAGCCGGCGGACCCGGACGGCGAGACCGGCGGCCGCCCGCGCGCCGTCCGCGAGCCGGTGGTGCGGCAACCCTCCCGGTTCCTCAAGGAGATCCCGCACGACCTGCTGGAGATCCGCACCCCAGGGGCCAGCTCGCTCTCCGAAGAGGACCGGGAAGAGCTGAAGGGGAGCTTCTTCGCGCGGATGAAGGAGATGCTGGCATGATGGACTGAAGTGCGAAGTGCGGGGGTCTGACCCCCCATCACTCCCTCAGACCCTCGCCCCCGCGGCCCCGGCGAGCACCCCCTTCGCCACCTCGTCCGACACCGCGTAGCCCCACCGGCCGTCGATCCCCTGCGCCGGCACCCCCGGAGCGCAGATCAGCGCGTACTCCACCCGGCCGTTGCGCCCCTTCTTGTCCGTCTGCGTCCGGGCGACCACGTCGTCCACGTTCCAGGTCACCGGGAGCGCGGTGGGGAGCCCCAGTCGGGTGAGGACGCGGCGCAGGCGGTCCGTGGTCCCCCGCCCCGCGACTGCCATGCGCTCGGCGATGCGCGCCTCCGCCACCATCCCGATGGACACCGCCTCGCCGTGGAGCATCCGGTAGCCGGAGAGCGCCTCCACCGCGTGCCCTACGGTGTGGCCGAAGTTGAGGAGCTTCCGGGGCCCGGACTCTCGCTCGTCGCGCATCACCAGCTCCGCCTTGATCTCCACCGAGCGCACGATGAGCCGTGAGAGCGCCTCCGGATCACCGCCGATCAGCTCGTCCGCCGCTTCCTCGATCCACTCCAGGTACTCCCGGTCCGCGATGGCGCCGTGCTTCACCGCCTCGGCAAGGCCGGCGCGCATGTGCTCCGGGGGGAGGGTGCGCAGCAGCTCCGGGTCGATGATCACCGAGCAGGGCTGGTGGAAGGCTCCCACCAGGTTCTTCCCCGCCGGTGTGTCCACCCCCACCTTGCCGCCCACCGAGGCGTCGATCATCGCCAGCAGCGTGGTGGGTACCTGGATGAAGGGGAGCCCTCGCATGTAGGTGGCCGCCACGAAGCCGCCCAGGTCGCCGGTGACCCCGCCGCCGAACGCCACCACCGCGGAGTCCCGGCCGATCCCCGTCTCCAGCATGGCGTCGGTGATCTCGGCCCAGGTCTGCCGCGTCTTCTGCGCCTCCCCCGCGGGGAAGACGAAGGTCTCCACCCCGTGCCCCGCCCCGTGGAGGGCGCGCGCGAGCCGCGTCGTGTACAGCTCGGCGACGTGGTGGTCGGTGATGATGGCGTAGCGGTACGCCGGCGCGCAGCGGGAGACGATCGAGGGGACCGAGGCCACGAGCCCCGGTCCGATCAGGATCTCGTAGCCGCCCGCCCCGCCGGCCCCGTTCCCCGTCGCCTGTGCGCCGGGGGCGGACTCCCCCGCGGCTACGCGAATCCGATGCATGCTCTTCATTCGACCAAAGCCTCCCTCTGCTCCGTGCGACGGTCCAGTCCCACCCCGAGCACCGTTTCGTCCGCCAGCCAGCGGATCACCTCGCGCAGGTCCCCGTCGGCCTGCTTCGCGCGGGCGCGGATCCGCGCGGCCGCGTCCCCCCGCTCCAGCACGCGGGGGAGTCCCGCCAGCTCCTCACCGTCCCCCAGCCGCTCGGCGATCGGGGCCAGCCGCTCCGCCAGCCGGAGGAGCGCCTCGCGCGCGGGGACCGTCTCCATCCTGCCGCCCTCCAGATCCACCAGCTCCGCTCCCAGCCCGTCCCGCGACGCCCTCCAGGCGTTCTCCCGCAGCAGCGGTCCCAGCATCACCTCGGGGAGCTCCGGCTCGCGGAGGACCCCCTCCACCACTCCCGCCGTCAGCGCGCGGGCCAGCGCCGCCGCCGCGACCGCGTCCTCCAGCCGCGGCGTCACGTCCGCCACCCGGAACTCCAGCGTGGGATACTGGTGGTGCGGGCGGACGTCCCAGTAGACCCGCCCGGGTGCGTCTATGCTCCCCGTTTCCAGCAGCACGCGGATCAGCCGATCGAACTCGGCGGCGTCCTCGAAGCGCGGCGGCGCCCCGGTCCGCGGCCACCGCCGCCACAGGATGGACCGGTAGGACGCGTACCCGGTGTCCTCTCCAAGGTATAACGGCGAGCTGGCGGTCAGCGCCAGGAGCAGGGGGAGATAGAGCCGCGCGCAGTTCATCACCCGCGCCCGGTCCACCCGCTCCGGCACGGCCACGTGCACGTGCATCCCGAAGATGTTCTGCGTCTCCGCGAGGCGGCGGTACTCCATCCGCAGCTTCCGGTAGACCTCGCCGGGGGTGAACTC
Organism: Longimicrobiaceae bacterium; assembly: GCA_035936415.1. Lineage (NCBI taxonomy): Bacteria > Pseudomonadati > Gemmatimonadota > Longimicrobiia > Longimicrobiales > Longimicrobiaceae > Longimicrobiaceae bacterium. The sequence continues at coordinate 1,519 of DASYWD010000246.1, read as the reverse complement.
CTGCTCCTGCCACCCGCTGAAGGGGTGCGTCCCCGCCGCCACCACCCGGAGCCCCCGCGCCTCCGCCGCCACGGCGGCCTGGAAGCGGAGCCGAGCCAGCTCGTCGCGCACGCACGCAGACTCCGCGCAGATGCGGGTCTCGACCTCCACCGTGTTCTCCTGCATCTCCGGCTTGATGTCCCCGGTCCAGTCCCAGGCGATCACGAAGCGGGCGCGGCTCTTCAGGTCGCCCGTGACGCCGTCCACGAGCTGGTACTCCTCCTCCACCCCGATCGTGTACTCCTCGGGAGATCCCATGCGTTCCTCGGTCGTCCTGCGTCCTCGGCGGCCCTCAGCGCGCCGAGGACCGGGAGCCGGAGGGCGGCAGGGGTCCCCACCGCTCGATCCGCTCCAGCGTACCCGCCAGTGCAAGCAACTCCCGAGCCGTCCGACCCAGGAGGGGGTGCCGCCACCCCGGCGCGACCTCCGCCAGGGGGACCAGCACGAACGCCCGCCCGTGCATCCGCGGGTGCGGCACCGTCAGCTCCGGCGTGTCCAGGATCCGCTCGCCGTAGGCCAGCAGGTCCACGTCGAGGGTGCGCGGGGCGTTGGGAAACGTGCGCACCCTCCCGAGCTCCCGCTCGACCTCCCGGGTCCGCTCCAGGAGCGTGACCGGGGAGAGGGAGGTGCGCGCCCGCACCACCAGGTTGTAGAAGTCCGGCTGCTGCCGATGCCCCACCGGCTCCGTCCGGAACACGGACGACACCGCCTCCACGTCCAGCACCTGCGCGAGGCGCTCGACCGCACGCGCAAGCTGGAGGACCGGGTCGCCCTGGTTGGCACCCAGCCCGAGGAGGACCGGCTCCGGCGTCCGGCCGGGAGCGGCCGGACCTCCAGCCTCCCTGCTTTCCGGGGATCCGGACACGCTGGCTCCTCCGCCGATCTGGTCTCTACCTGCGAGCGCGATACGGCCGTGCAACTTTCTGCCCCCTCGCGGCGTCCTATACACCAGGCATCGCTCCTCGACTGCCCATACCCGCGTCACCTCCATCCCGCAAGCACCCATGGCTACTCTCTCCGCACGCACGCCCAGGATCCTGCTCGCCCTCTCCTGCAGCCTCCTTTTCGGGACCGGGCTCGCTGCACAGGAGGCCGCCGCGACGGCGCCGGCCGCGCAGGAGGCACCCGCGAAGAAGAAGACCCGCGTCGACCGGAGCAAGCTCACGCAGGAGGAGATCAGCCGTGCGGCGCAGACGGATGCGTACACGATCGTCCAGGCCCTCCGCCCGAACTGGCTCCGGGTCCGCGGCGCCTCGTCCGTGAATCGTCCGGTGTACGTCCGGGCGTACCAGGACGGCGCCCCGCTCGGCGGCGCCGAGTCGCTCCGCCGCATCCCCCGGGATGCCATCCGGGAGATCCAGTTCCTGGACGGTACGGTAGCCACGCAGCGGTTCGGGACCGACCACTCGGCAGGCGCCATCCTGGTTCACACGGGGCGCTGAGAAACACGGGAGGGGGGGCGTACGCCCCCCCACCCGTG
>DASYWD010000245.1 GCA_035936415.1 Longimicrobiaceae bacterium | reverse complement strand
GGCCCGAAGCTGTTGCAGCTTCGGGCCGGGTCTGCTCTGTTGCGCCTTCCGGCTGCCGCCGTACGGGCCGTTCGTGGGATGCCGCGGCCCTTCCTCTCCCCGTTGGGTCCGGTTTCTGCAACAGGCGTAGACCCGCGGCAGAGGGGCTCATCGCCAGGTTGTCGGCGGCCCACGAGGAAGACCCAACCGGAGGCGGGATGCGGATGCCCTCGCAGGACAGAACCCGGGAGCCAGCTACGTGATCGCATACCTGTTGCGGCGGATCCTCGGCGCGATCCCCCTGCTCCTGGGGATCCTGACGCTGATCTTCTTCATCATCCACATCGCCCCCGGCGACCCCACGGCTCGGTTCTTCAACCCGAACGTGTCGCCGGAGGTGATCGAGCAGATGCGCCGCAACCTGGGCCTGGACCAGCCGCTGCACGTACAGTACTTCAAGTGGCTTAAGTCCTTCCTCACAGGCGACTTCGGGCAGTCCTTCGGGCAGATGCGCCCCATCGCGGAGATCCTCCCCGAGGTGCTCTGGAACACCCTCCAGCTCACCCTGATCTCGCTGGTCATCATCTTCCTCCTGGGGATGCTGATCGGGATCGTGCAGGCGGTCCGCCAGTACTCGGTGGCCGACAACGTCCTCACCTTCCTGGCGCTCTTCTTCTACTCCATGCCGAGCTTCTGGCTCGCGCTGATGCTGATCCTGGCCTTCTCCCTGAAGGCCTCGCAGTGGGGGTGGCCGGAGTGGCTGCAGTTCCCGGCCTCGCAGATGATGAGCGTGGGGGCGGAGTACCTCCCGCCGGGCGCGCAGCTCCTGGACCGGCTGGAGCACCTCATTCTCCCGGCCATCGCGCTGGGGGTGGGGTCGGCGGCGGGGGTCGCGCGCTACATGCGCGGCTCCATGCTGGAGGTCATCCACCAGGACTTCATCCGGACCGCGCGCGCCAAGGGGCTCTCGGAGCGTACCGTGATCTTCAAGCACGCGCTCCGCAACGCCCTGATCCCCATCATCACGCTCCTGGGGCTGTACCTCCCCTTCCTGCTCTCCGGGGCGGTGCTGGTGGAGACCATCTTCTCCTGGCCGGGGATGGGGCGATTGATCGTTGACGCCATCTTCCAGCGCGACTACCCGCTGGTGATGGCGACCTCGTTCGTGATCGCCGCGATCGTGATCTTCGGCAACCTGATCTCCGACGTGCTGTACGCGGTGGTGGACCCGCGGATCCGCAACGATTGACGGGACGAATTGATGCGCGCATCGCCTGACGTCGAAACCGTACCGCCGGAGCCGCTCCCGGACGCCCGGGACGGCCGTGCCGGGGCGCCCGCCCGGGCCGAGGGGGTGACCTGGACCACCATCACCGCCGTGGTCCTGGCGTGGGGTCTCCTCGCCGGGCTGGCGTACCTGGCGTGGGCGCCCGTCTCGGAGATCCCGACGATGCGCCGGGTGCCGGTCGACATGTACGTGGCCGTGGCCACGCTGGTGCTCCTGGCGCTTGGGCTCCTCCTCTGGACGGTCCGGCGGGTGGCGCGCCGCGGGCGGAGCATGGAGCGCGTCCGCGGCGACTCGCAGTGGGCCATCGCCGGGCGCCACTTCCGCCGCAACCGCATGGCGATGGGCGGGCTGGTCATCATGATCCTGCTGTACGTGGTCACCCTGCTCACCCCACTGATCGCCCCGTACGACCCCGCCGCGCAGGGGGACATCGTCGCCACGCGCTACCTGGAGCCGTCCTGGGAGCACCTGATGGGGACGGACAAGTTCGGGCGGGACATCCTCTCGCGCGTGCTGTACGGGGCGCGCATCTCGCTCTCCATCGGGTTCATCGCGGTGGGGATCAGCATTACGCTGGGGACGCTGCTAGGGGCGGTGGCCGGGTACTTCGGGGGGATCACGGACGGGGTGCTCATGCGCCTCACCGACATGATGCTCTCCTTCCCGCGCCTGGTGCTGCTGATCGTGGTCATCGCCCTGTTCGAGCCCTCCATCTGGCTGGTGGTGGTGGTGCTGGGGCTCACCGGCTGGATGGGGACGGCGCGCATCGTCCGCGGCGAGGTGCTGTCGCTGCGCGAGCGCGAGTTCGTGCAGGCGGCCCGCGCGCTGGGGATGGGCGACGGGCGGATCATCCTGCGGCACGTGATCCCCAACACGCTGGCCCCGGTGATCGTCTCCGCCACGCTTGGGATCGGGCAGACGATCCTCACGGAGGCGTCGCTCTCCTTCCTGGGGCTGGGGGTGCAGCCACCCACGCCCAGCTGGGGGAACATGATCTCCGACGGGCGCGACGCGCTGGTGACGGCGTGGTGGATCGCCACCTTCCCCGGCCTGGCGATCGTCTTCACGGTGATCGCGTTCAATCTGTTGGGCGACGGCCTGCGCGACGCGCTGGACCCGCGGCTGAGGACGTGAGATGGCGATCCAGGTGCCGGCCGGGACGATGTCGTACGAGGAGTTCCTCCGGGCGTACGACGGCGTGCACGCGGAGTGGGTACACGGCGAGGTGGTCCCGATGACGCCGATCTCCCCCCGGCACCAGCAGATCGCGATCTTCCTCTCCGCGCTGTTCCAGCACTTCTGCGAGGAGCGCCGGGCAGGCGTGGTGCTCTCCGCGCCGGTGCAGATGAAGGTCGGGGAGGTAGCCCGCGAGCCGGACGTGATGGTGCTGACGCCGGAGCACGCCGAGCGGATCAAGAGCGCCTGCGTGGAGGGTCCCGCGGACCTGGTGGTGGAGGTCATCTGCCCCGAGAGCCGCGGCCGGGACCGCGGCGACAAGTTCTACGAGTACGAGCAGGCCGGTGTGCGGGAGTACTGGCTGATCGACCCCCAGCGCCGGCGGGCGGAATTCCACCGGCTCGGCGAGCGGCAGGTCTACGAGCCGGTCGCCCTGGACGAGGCAGGCCGCTTCGAGAGCCGGGTGCTTCCCGGGCTCTGGATCCGGGTGGAGTGGCTCTGGCATGAGCCGCTCCCACCCCTGCTCGGAGTGCTGAAGGAGTGGGGGCTGGTATGAGGCGCAGTTGCGAAAGCGATCGTGACCCGAAGGGCGGAGACCGCCGGGGCCGTTTCCGGCGGGCTCCGTTCTCCTGGACACGGTAGTTTCGTGTCCGGGAGAATAGAGCGCGGTGCCGGCGCCAGCCGGCATTCGCCCGAATCCGCAATCGAGAGCCGTTGATGCCTGAGCCCATTCTGCAGGTCGAGAACCTCCGCACCTACTTCCGCACCGACGCGGGTGTGGCGCGCGCGGTGGACGGGGTCTCCTTCCACGTGAACCCGGGCGAGACGCTGGGGATCGTGGGTGAGTCCGGGAGCGGGAAGTCGGTCACGTCGCTCTCGGTGATGCGGCTCATCCCGCAGCCGCCGGGGCGCATCGAGCCGGGGTCCAGGATCCTCTTCCGGGGAGCGAACGGGGTGGAGGACCTGGCGACGGCGTCGGAGGAGCGGATGCGGAAGATCCGCGGCAACGACATCGCCATGATCTTCCAGGAGCCCATGACCTCGCTGAACCCGGTGTTCACCGTGGGCGAGCAGATCATGGAGTCGCTCCGGCTCCACCAGGGGCTGAACAAGCGGGCGGCGCGCGATCGGGCCATCGAGATGCTGCAGCTCGTGGGGATCCCCATCCCGGACCAGCGGGTGGACGAGTACCCGCACCAGCTCTCGGGCGGGATGCGCCAGCGGGTGATGATCGCCATGGCGCTGGCCTGCGACCCCCGGCTGCTGATCGCGGACGAGCCCACCACGGCGCTGGACGTGACCATCCAGGCGCAGATCCTGGAGCTGCTGAACCGGCTCCAGGAGGAGCTGGGGATGTCCATCATCCTCATCACTCACGACCTGGGGGTGGTGGCGGAGACGTGCGACCGGGTGATCGTGATGTACGCGGGGCAGGTGTTCGAGGAGGGGCCGGTGCGCGACATCTTCCGGGACCCGCAGAACCCGTACACCGAGGGGCTGCTGCGCTCCATGCCCAAGCTGGGCGAGGAGGTGGAGCGCCTGGCCGTGATCCCGGGGGTGGTCCCCGCCCCGACCAACTGGCCCGCGGGGTGCCGCTTCCACGACCGCTGCCCCTACGGGTGGGAGAAGACGGAGAAGGAGGACCCGCCGGTGTTCGACGTGGGCGGCGGGCGCCGCAACAAGTGCTGGCTGGTGGAGCACCCGGAGCGCCGCGAGGAGGTCCGCCGCGCGGGAGGCGGGTTCACCCCGGCGGGCGCGGTGACGGGGACCGGCGCCGCCACCCCGGTGGCGGGGCGGCCGGAGGACGTGCCGGTGGCGGATCCGGATACCCTGGCGGGGGAGGCCGGCTGATGGCGGCGACCGGAGCGGATCGTGGAGGCGCCCCCGCGGGGGACGGCCACCTGCTGGACGTGGACCGGATCCCGGAGCCCGCGGAGGACCGCGAGCTCCCGCCCGCCAAGGGCGACAGCGATCTCCGCGGCCAGACGCCCGACGACGTCGAGCCACCCTCGGACGCGCTCCTCGTCGTGCGCGGGCTGCGGAAGTACTTCCCGATCAGGAAGGGCTTCTTCCGCAGCCACGTGGGCGACGTGAAGGCAGTGGATGGCCTCTCCTTCCATCTGCGCCGGGGTGAGACGCTGGGGCTCGTCGGCGAGTCCGGGTGCGGCAAGACTACCAC
>DASYWD010000244.1 GCA_035936415.1 Longimicrobiaceae bacterium | reverse complement strand
CGGTGCGCGGGGTCAGCCGCGTCTTCGGCGGGCACACGGCGCTGCAGGACGTCTCGCTGGAGGTGCGCCGGGGCGAGCTGTTCGGGGTGCTGGGCCCCAACGGCTCCGGGAAGACGACGCTCACGCGCATGCTCACCGGCCTCCTGCAGCCCACCGCGGGCGAGGTGACGGTGCTGGGGATCGACGTGCGGCGCGACCCGGACGCGGTGCGCGCGCAGGTGGGGTACGTCTCGCAGGCGTTCGGGCTGTACGACGACCTGACGATCGACGAGAACCTGCGCTTCTACGCCGAGGTCTACGGCCTCGCCCGCGCCCGCAAGCGCGAGCGCATCGACGCCGTCCGCGCGCTGGCCGGGCTGGGCGAGCGGCGCGGGCAGCTCGCGGGGACGCTCTCCGGGGGATGGAAGCAGCGGCTGGCGCTGGCGTGCGCGCTGGTGCACGAGCCGGGGCTGGTCCTCCTGGACGAGCCCACCGCCGGGGTGGACCCCGCCTCGCGCCGGCACTTCTGGGGGGTGATCCGGACCCTGCTGGCGCGGGGGACCACCGTGATGGGCACCACGCACTACATGGACGAAGCCGAGCGCTTCGACCGCGTGGCCTTCCTTTCCCGCGGCCGGCTGACGGCGACCGGCACCCCCGCCGAGGTGGTGGCGGGGCACCCCGGAGCGGCCTCGCTGGAGGACGTGTTCGTGGCGCTCCAGCCCGGCGGCGCGCCCGCGGAGGAGGCCGCATGAGGGTCGGGCGCCTCTTCGCGGTGGTGTGGAAGGAGTTCCGCCAGCTCCGGCGGGATCCTACCACCATGGGGATGCTCTTCGGGATCCCCGTCGTCCAGCTCCTCCTCTTCGGCTTCGCCGTCCGCACCGACGTGCAGGACGTCCCCATCGCCGTGTACGACCGCGCCGGCACCGGCGCCAGCCGCGCCCTGGTGCAGAGCTTCCAGAACACCGGGAGCTTCCGCGTGGTGGGGCACGCGGCCAGCGCCGGGGAGCTCCGCGGCTGGATCGCCGCGGGGGACGTCCGGGCCGGCCTGGTGATCCCGGACGACTACGCGCGCCGCCTCAACCGCGGCGAGCCCGCGGGCGTCCAGGTGCTGGTGGACGCCGCCGATCCCATCACCTCGCGCTCCGTCATGGGGACCGCGGCGCTGCTCGGGATGCGCCCTCCCCCCGGCCGCATCCCGGCCGGGGCGGCCGGCGCGCCCGTCGCGGCGGGGGCCGCGCTCGACATGCGCATCCTCCCCCTCTTCAACCCCGGGCTGCGGAACGAGCTGTACATCGTCCCGGGGATCATCGGCCTGCTGCTCAGCATCACCATGCTGCTGATGACGGCGGTGGCCGTGGTGCGTGAGCGCGAGCGGGGAACGCTGGAGCAGTTGATCGTCACCCCGCTCACCCGCGCCGAGTTCATGCTGGGGAAGGCCGTCCCCTACGTCGCCATCGGCTACGTGCAGCTCACCGCGGTCCTCCTGCTGGGGTGGGCCGTCTTCGGGGTGGTCCCGCGCGGGAGCCTGGGGCTGCTCTACGCCGTCTCCGCGGCCTTCATCCTGGCCAACCTGGGGCTGGGGCTGATGATCTCCAACCGCGCCGAGAGTCAGCGGCAGGCCATGATGATGGCCTACTTCTTCATGCTCCCCAACATCCTCCTCTCCGGGTTCATCTTCCCGCGCGAGGCCATGCCCGCGGCGGCGCAGTGGATCGGCGCGGCGCTCCCGCTCACCTACTTCCTGGAGGTCCTGCGCGGCGTGATCCTCCGCGGCACCGGCACCGAGGCGCTCTGGCGCGAGGTGCTGGTGCTGACGGCCTTCGCGGCGGCGCTCACCACGGTGAGCGTGACCCGCTTCCGCAAGCGCCTCGACTGACGACCATCATGCGAAACACTCTTCTGCTCTGCCTCCTGGCGGCCGCCGCGGCGCCCGCCCTCCCCGCGCAGGGGCCCGTCCCCGCGCGCATCACGCTGGCCGAGGCGGTGGCGCTGGCGGCCGACACCGCCCCCGCGGTGCGCCTCGCCGAGCTTGAGGTGCGGCGTGCCGGAGCGCGGGCGACGCAGGCGCGCTCGGACCTCCTCCCCACCCTCACGGCGAACGCCGGGGTGCTGAACCGCTCGTACAACTGGGCGGGGCTGGGCGTGGGGAAGGCCGGGCTCCCCCTCCCGGACCTGGTGGGCCCCTTCGGGATGGGCGATGCCCGGCTGCAGGTTTCGCAGGCGCTCTTCGACGCGGCCGGCCTGCAG
>DASYWD010000243.1 GCA_035936415.1 Longimicrobiaceae bacterium | reverse complement strand
GCCGTGGACCGCCGCGAGCGCGGGGCGCCCCGCGTCCGCGAGCGCGAGCAGGGCAACGGGCGCATTCGCGACGTGGGCCGCGAAGCGCGCCAGCCGCCGCGCGTCGTTCAGCTCGGAGGAGGAGGTACCCTGGGGCTGGTGCCGGGTGGGAGATTCCATCGGGGGGCTGGGGAAGGACGGCTGCCCGGCCCGCCGGGGGGGCGCGGGCGGGCGCGGAGGCGCCGGGGGGAGGGAGCGGACCGTTTCCGGGTCCGCGACGAGTGCAACATACACGAGGGCGTCCGCGGGGGCAACCGTCTCCCCGGGTGCATGATCGGCACGCCGGAGCACGCCCCGTCGGGCGCCGACGTGTGGTAGAAGTGCAACACATTGTGACCATCGTGCCCCAGCGGTAACGTTCCGGGCGTCCGCACGTCCCGGCGGGAGACGCGCGCGCTTCCAGCGGCGGCGCCGTTTCCGCGGGTCGGCGCGGGCTCCCGGGCGGGGCGGAGCTCCACTGGTCCCGGCATTGCCGCGTGGCGGGCGGGCTCCGCTGGAGCTGCGGCCGGCGGAACGGCCCGGGACGCACCCGCTGCATGGAAGGAGCGATGAGCCGAAGGATCCTGGTGGTGGACGACGACGCCTCGCTGCGCGTGGCCTTCGAGTTCCACCTGACGCGCTCGGGATACGAGGTGGCGGCGGCGTCCAGCGCGGAGGAGGCGCTCGGCGTGATCCACCAGTTCGGCCCCGACGTGGTCATCACCGACATCCAGATGGAAGGGATGAGCGGGCTGGAGCTGCTGAACCGGGTGGGGGAGTCGCTCCCGGAGGTGGACGTGGTGGTCATCACCGGCTACGAGGACATGCGCAGCGCCATCGGGGCGATCCGCGACGGGGCCTACGACTACCTCGTCAAGCCCGTGGACGTGGACCAGCTCGACATGGTGCTGCAGCGCTGCTTTCGCGACCGCTCGGCGCGCCGCCGCCTGGGCGACGACACGGTGGCGGGCGGGGCGGCGGACCGCACGGACATCCTGGTGGGGCGGTCGCCCCGCATGATCGAGATCTACAAGACCATCGGGATGCTGGCGGGGACGCGCGCGCCGGTCCTGATCCGGGGGGAGACGGGGACGGGGAAGGAGCTGATCGCCCGCGCCATCCACTACCACTCGCCGCAGGCGGACGAGCCGTTCATCGCCATCAACTGCACGGCGATCGCGGAGAGCCTGCTGGAGTCGGAGCTGTTCGGGCACGTGCGGGGCTCCTTCACCGGGGCGGTGGCCGACCGCAGGGGACGCTTCGAGTTGGCCGGCTCGGGGACCATCTTCCTGGACGAGATCGGCGACACCTCGCCGGCCTTCCAGGCGAAGCTCCTCCGGGTGCTCCAGGAGCGGGAGTTCTACCCGGTGGGGAGCGAGCGGCCCCGCCGCACGGAGGCGCGGGTGATCGCGGCCACGCACCGCCCGATCGAGGAGCTGATCGCGGAGGGGAGCTTCCGCGAGGACCTGTACTTCCGCCTGCGGGTGGTGGAGATCCGCCTCCCCCCGCTCCGCGAGCGGCGCGAGGACATCCCGCTCCTTGCCGAGAGCCTGCTGGCGAAGGCGGCGCGCGAGATCCACAAGGACGTGCGCGTGATCCCCGCGGCGGTGGTGAAGGCGCTGCAGTCGTACGACTGGCCCGGGAACGTGCGCGAGATGGAGAACGCGATCATGCGCGCGGTCGTGCTGGCGCCGGGGCCGGCGGTGTCGCTGGAGGGGCTCGGGCTGGGAACGCTGCAGCTGCAGGGCGCGGCTTCCGAGGGGAAGCCGGAGGAGACCACGCTGGACGCGGTGGAGCGCGCCCACGTGGAGCGGATCCTGAAGCAGACCGGCGGGAACAAGCGCCGCGCCGCGTCGCTGCTGGGAATCTCCCGGCCGCGGCTGGACCGGATCCTCGCCAAGCACGACCTGGCGCCCCCCGGCACGACGGCGTAGCCCGCCGGCCGAGCCGGGAGCCCGGCAGACACATGAGTCATCCCGAACTTTGGAAATGAGGTAGGAGCGAAGTTCGGAGACTCAGGCAGAGGAAGCAGATTGCAGCCCGAATGCGGTAGAGCGGAGTCGAGACCTCTCGGCTCCGCTTTCCTGTTCTGGGGCAGAAGCCTCTGAGCAGAGCCTCGCGAAGATCCTTGAGCTCAGGATCGAGCAGGCTGAGGAGGAAGGCGTAGAC
>DASYWD010000242.1 GCA_035936415.1 Longimicrobiaceae bacterium | reverse complement strand
GTGGAGGGGTGGCGGCGCTTCCCGCTGGACGCACGGGTGCCGCTGGACGCGCGGGTGCCGCTGGCCGAGGCGGTGCGCACCCGGGACTGCGTGCTCGTCACCGGACGCGACGCGCTCGCCGACCGCTTCCCGGCGCTGGCGGACGCCGCGCGCGAGACGGGACACCAGGCCTGGGCGGCGGTCCCCCTCCTCGCCGACCAGCGCGCGCTGGGGGCCATCGGCCTGAGCTTCGTGGAGCCGCGCGAGTTCACGGCCGAGGACCGCGACTTCCTGGCGGCCATCGCCGCGCAGTGCGCGGGGGCGCTGGAGCGTGCCCGCCTGTACGAGGGGGAGCGGCGGGCGCGGGCGCAGGCGGAGGCGGCCACCCGCGCCCGCGACGAGCTTCTGGGCGTGGTGGCGCACGACCTCCGGAACCCGCTCACGGCCATCGCCATGTACGCGTCCCTCCTCCTGGACGCCCCGCGCGGGCCGGAGGCGCAGCGCGCGCCGCTGCGCAGCGTGCTGGAGCTGACGGAGCAGATGAACCGCCTCATCCACGACCTGCTCGACGCCACCCGCCTCGAGGCCGGGCAGCTCAGCGTGCACCCGGTGCCGCTGGCCGCGCGCACCCTCCTGGCCGAGGCGCGCGAGCTGGTGCGCCTGGCAGCGGAGAAGCGCGGGGTGGAGCTCGTGCTGGAGGTGCCGGGCGGGCTCCCGCGCATGCTGGCCGACCGCGACCGCGTGCTGCAGGTGCTCTCCAACCTGCTGGGGAACGCGGTGAAGTTCACCCCTCGCGGCGGGCGGGTCACGCTCCGCGCCACCCATGGCGGCGGCGAGGTGGTGGTCGCGGTGGCGGACACCGGGGCGGGGATCCCGGCGGAGCAGCTCCCCCACGTCTTCGACCGCTTCTGGCAGGCGGACGCCCGCCGCTCCGGCGCCGGCCTGGGCCTCGCCATCGCCAGGGGGATCGTGGAGGCGCACGGCGGGCGGATCCGCGTGGAGAGCGCTCCCGGCGAGGGGAGCACCTTCACCTTCACCCTCCCCGCCGTGCCCGAGGAGTGATCTCGCCGCCGACGGGGTGGCGTTCTGCCGTTGCAGGCCGTCGCCCGTGACCTGCCGTCAGAGCAGCACCGGCGCGAGCAGCCATCCCCAGAGGGTGACCAGCACCACGAAGGCCAGGTTCAGCAGGAAGCCGGCGCGGGCCATCTGCGGCACGGTGACGGCGCCGCTTCCGTAGACGATCGCGTTGGGCGGCGTCGCCACGGGCATCATGAAGGCGCAGCTGGCGGCCAGCGCGGCGGGGACGGCGAAGAGGAGCGGGTCCTCCCCGATCCCGCCGGCGAGCGAGGCGACCACCGGGAGGAAGGCGGCGGCGGTGGCGGTGTTGCTGGTGAGCTCGGTCAGGAAGATGACCACGGTGGCCACCACCGCGACGACCGTCACGGTGGGGAGCGCGTCCAGCGCGGAGAGCGCCGCGCCGATCCACCCCGCCAGCCCGGTGCGGGCGATGGCTCCCGCCAGCGAGAGCCCGCCGCCGAAGAGGAGGAGCACCTCCCAGGGGATGCGCCGCGCCCACTCCCAGTCCAGCGCGAACTCGCCGCGGCCCGGGTGCACCGGGAGCGCGAAGAGGAGGAGCGCCGCGGCCACCGCGATCCCCGCGTCGGAAAGGCCGGGGAGGACCCGCTCCAGGAGCGGGCGGAAGATCCACGACGCCGCCGCCAGGAAGAACACCGCGGCCACCGCCGCCTCGCCCCGCGAAGGGGGCCCCAGCGCGCGCAGCTCCCGCCGGATCATCTCCGCCCCGCCGGGGACCTCCGGGATCCGGAAGGGGTGCGCCCACCGCACCAGCAGCGCCCAGGTGAGCGGCAGCCCCACCAGCACCAGCGGCACGCCCAGGAGCATCCACCGCCCGAAGCCGATCTCCACCCCGTACGTCTCGCGCATGAAGCCGGCGAGGAGCGCGTTGGGCGGGGTGCCGATCAGCGTCCCCAGCCCCCCGATGCTGCACGCGTAGGCGATCCCCAGCATCAGCGCGGCCGCGAAGTTGGCCTCGTCCCGCCCGTCGCCGCCCCCCTCGCGCCGGCACACCAGCTCCACCACGGAGACGCCGATGGGGAGCATCATCACCGCGGTGGCGGTGTTGCTGACCCACATGCTGAGCAGCGCGGCGGCGGCCATGAAGCCCGCCACCAGGCTCGCCGGGCGGGTGCCGACGGCGCGGATCACCTCCAGCGCGACCCGCCGGTGCAGCCCCCACTTCTGCATCGCCTGCGCGAGCATGAAGCCGCCCAGGAAGAGGAAGATGACCGGGTTGGCGTAGGGCGCGGCGGCGGCATCGATGCCGGCGACGCCCAGGAGCGGGAAGAGGAGCAGCGGGAGGAGCGCGGTGGCCGGAATCGGCACCGCCTCGGACATCCACCACACGGCCATGAGGATCCCCACCCCGGCCGTGCGCCAGGCCGCCGGCTCCATCCCCGCCGGGGGCGGGAGGAGCAGGACGGCCAGGAGCGCGGCGGGACCGAGCGGGAGCCCGATGCGCCGCCGCGCCGGCACCGGATCTCCTACGCCTGGCGGCGCAGCAGCCGCGCCTTGGTGCCGAACAGGATCCCCTGCGCGCTCAGGAACTCGTTCGCGTCGGGCCAGTGGGCCAGCTCGCCGTCGTCCAGGATCTGGACATTGTGGCGCTGCTCGCGCGTGGCGGCCATGAGGCGCTCGGACCAGGCGAGCGGGATGCTCACCTTCCGTCCGTCGGCGAGCTTGGCGATGATCTCGTCGGCGGTCACGCCGATGGAGCGGAAGCGCGGGTCCGGGGGGATGCGGGGGTTGATCCAGGTGCTCGGGTCCATCGTTCTGATTCGGGGACGGGGGACGGCGGGTGGGGCTCCCGCGAGCGGGAAGTCACCCACCAGTGTGCACGCGCGGGGGCTCCCCACGCAAGGGGTACGGGTCACGGCGCCTCTCCGGGGCGGGGCGCGAGGGCCTCCGCCAGCCGGGAGGCGAGCGCCCCGACGTGCGGCTCCCGGAGCAGGGTGAAGTGGTCTCCGGGGAGGGTCGCGCTGCGCACGGTCCCGGTGGTGAGCGCCGTCCAGAGGGCCGCATCCGCGGCGGCCGGCGTGGTCCGGTCCTCCGCCTGGACCAGGAGGACGTCGGCCGTGGCGCGCCCCGGCCGGTAGGCCCGGCTGGCCGCCACGTTGGTCCGGAAGACCGTCCAGAGACGCCGGAAGCGGGCGAAGTCGAGCTCCGGGGGAAGCGCGTCCCCGGCGCGCGCCGCCTCCCACGCGCGGCGCAGCCGCTCCCCGGGCCCGTGCCGCAGGATCTCCTCGGGCGAAAGGGCGATCCGCTCCAGGGGCAGGCCCAGGTGGCGGGCGAAGCTGGCGAGGAGGCCGGGCTCGTCTGCTTCCGTGGGGACGGCCCGCCGTCCCGGTGACGGCGGGTCCACCAGGACGAGGAGCTCCACCCGCTGGCCCGCGGCTTCGGCCTGCCGCGCCATCTCGAAGGCGACCATCCCGCCCATGGACCATCCGCCCAGCCGGAACGGGCCCTCCGGCTGCACCGTGCGGACCGCCGCCAGGTAGTCCGCGGCCATCTCCGCGACGGTGGTCCGGGGGGCCTCGTCCCCGTCCACCCCCCGCGCCTGCAGGCCGTAGAACGGCTGGCCGGCGCCCAGGTGGCGGGCGAGATCCGCGTACCCCAGGACGTTCCCCCCGGCCGCGTGGACGAAGAAGAGCGGGCGCGCCGTTCCTCCCGTCCGGATCGGCACCAGCGTGGAGGACTCCCGGACGGAGTCCGTGCTAAGCGCCGCGGCCATCCGCTCCACGTCGGGACCCGCGAAGAGCTCCGCCACCGTGACCCGCTTGCCGGTGAGCTGTTCGACGCGGGCCAGGAGCCGTACCGCGAGGAGGGAGTGACCGCCCAGGGCGAAGAAGTCGTCCCGCACGCCGACCCGCTCCCGCTGCAGCACTTCCGCCCAGATCCCGCAGAGCATCTCCTCCGCCGGGGTGCGCGGGGCCACGTACGCCTCCCCGGGGCTCCACTCCGGCGCGGGGAGGGCGCGACGGTCCAGCTTGCCGTTCCGGGTCAGCGGGAGCACCTCCATCGGGACGAAGGCCGCGGGCACCATGTACTCCGGCAGCCGCGCCGCCAGGTGCGCCCGCAGCTCCTCGGGCGGCGCCGCCGCGCCGGGCTCCGCGACCACGTACGCCACCAGGCGCTTCTGCCCCGGCGTGTCTTCCCGCGCCGCCACCGCCGCCTGGCGGACCCCGGGGTGCCGCTCCAGCGCTGCCTCGATCTCCCCCGGCTCCACCCGGAAGCCGCGCACCTTCACCTGCTCGTCCACGCGGCCGAGGTACTCCAGCTCGCCGTCCAGGCGCCAGCGCGCGCGGTCGCCCGAGCGGTACATCCGCGCCCCGGGCACCGGGGCGAACGGGTCCGGGAGGAATCGCTCGGCCGTCCGCCCCGGCTGCCCCAGGTAGCCGCGCGCCACCCCGTCGCCGCCCACGTACAGCTCGCCGGGTACGCCCGCCGGCACCGGGCCGCCCTCCCCGTCCAGCAGGTACACGCGCACGTTGGCGATCGGCCGCCCGATGCCGACCGCCGCCCCCGGACGGACCCTCGCCACGGCGGTGTTGACCGTGGCTTCGGTGGGCCCGTAGTGGTTCCAGAGCGCCACGTCCGGGAAGTGCGCGAAGGTCCGTTCCGCCAGCTCCGGCGGGAGCGTCTCTCCCCCCAGCAGGACCGCCTTCAGCCCCGCGGGCTTCGCCGCGTGGCCGGAGGACACCAGCTCCAGCATCGCGCTCCACAGCGAGGGGACGCCCCCGAAGGAGACCCGCTCTCCCGTGGAGATCGCCCGGAGCAGCGCTCCCGGGTCGGTGGCGGCCGCTTCCGGGAGGACCCGGACCGCCTCCCCCCGCAGGAGCGGGGGGAAGAGCTGCCGCACGTGCGCGTCGAAGGTGAGGCGGCTCACCAGGGGGAGGACGAACCCTTCGGGCCCGAGGACCGTCTCGTCGAACCACCGGAGGTAGTTCGACAGCCCTCCGTGCTCCAGGAGCACGCCCTTGGGGGTGCCGGTGGAGCCGGAGGTGTAGATCACGTATGCCAGGCTGCGCGGCCCCACGCCGCTCTCCGGCGGAGTGCCGGGGCGCCGCGAGACCGCCTCCGCGTCGGCGTCCAGGCACACGACGGCGCCGCCGAAGCCGCCGAGGCGCCCGGCGAGGCGCGAGCAGGTGATCACCGCCTGCGCGCCCGCGTCCGCCAGCACGAAGCGGAGGCGCTCGTCCGGGTGGGCGGGATCGAGCGCCACGTAGGCGGCGCCGGCCTTGAGGATGGCGAGCACCGCGACGACGGTCGCGGCGCCGCGCTCCAGGAGGAGCCCCACCCGCGCCTCCGGGCCCGCGCCCAGGGCCCGGAGGTGGTGCGCGAGGCGGTTGGCGCGCCCTTCCAGCTCCGCGTAGGTGAGCGTTTCCGCGTCCGAGACCACCGCGGGAGCGTCGGGCGAGCGCGCGGCCTGCGCGGCGACCTGCTCGTGCACGCACGCCCGCGGACGATCGGCCGCCGTGTCGTTCCACGCTTCCAGCACCCGCGTCCGCTCCGCCGCGCCGAGCAGCGACAGCTCCGCCGGCTTCCGCTCGGGATGCGCCCCAACCTCCTCCAGGATTCGGACGTAGTGCTCCAGGAGCCGCTCCATGCTCCCGGCCTCCCACAGGTCCGCCCGGTAGGCGAGGTGCCCCTGGATGGTGTCCTCCGCTTCCACCTGGGTGAGCAGCAGGTCGAACTTGACCGTGCCTCCCGCGCCCCCGATCCCCTCCACCCGCGCCCCGCCCAGCCGCAGCTCCTCGCCGGTGTCGGCGCGGTGCGTGAACATCACCTGGAAGAGCGGCGTGTGCGCCAGGCTGCGCCCGGTCCCCAGCTCTTCCACCAGCTTCTCGAACGGCAGCTCCTGGTGCTGGTACGCGCCGAGCGTCGTCTCGCGCACCCGGTGCAGCAGCTCCCGGAAGCTCCCCGCGCCCGAAAGGTCGGTGCGCAGGACGAGGGTGTTGACGAAGAAGCCGATCAGCCCTTCCGTCTCCAGCCGGTCCCGCCCGGCGACCGGCGTCCCGACCACCACGTCCTCCTGTCCCGCGTAGCGCGAGAGCAGGAGCTGCCAGGCCGCGAGCAGCGTCATGAACAGCGTCGCGCCCTCGCGCCGGGCCAGGGCCCGCAGCGCCGCCGTGGCCTCCGCCCCCAGCTCGAAGCCGCTCGCCCCGGCGGCGTAGCCCGCCACCGCGGGACGGGGACGGTCGGTCGGCAGCTCCAGCAGCGGGGGCGCACCGGCCAGGCTCTCGCGCCAGAAGGCGAGGTGCTCCTGGAGCACGTCGCCCGAGAGCCAGGCACGCTGCCAGACGGCATAGTCGGCGTACTGCACCGGGAGCTCCGGGAGCGAGGGCTCCTCGCCCGCGGCGAAGGCGGCGTAGAGCGCCGAGACCTCGCGCACCAGCACCTCCATGCTCCAGCCGTCGCTGACGATGTGGTGCAGCGTGAAGAGCAGCACCCACTCCTCCTCCGCCACCCGCACCGCGCCGGCCCGCATCAGCGGGCCGGAGGCCAGGTCGAAGCCCCGCGCGCTCTCCTCCGCGACGAGGCGCCGCGCCTCGCGCTCGCGCGCCTCCTCCGCCGGTCCGCGGAGGTCCATCACCGGGAACGCGACCTCCGCGGGAGGGCGCACGACCTGCACCGGTGCTCCGTCCACGGTGCCGAAGACGGTGCGCAGCACCTCGTGGCGGTCCGCGAGCGCGGTGAGCGCCCGCCGCATGGCCGCCACGTCCAGCCGCCCGTGCAGGCGCAGCGGGAAGGCGACGTTGTAGGCGCTGCTCCCGGGGTGGAGCTGGTCGATGAACCAGAGCCGCTGCTGCGCGAACGAGAGCGGGAGCGGCCGGTCGCGCGGCGCCGGGACCACGGGCGGCGGCACCCGCTCCGGGCCGCCGCCCCGCAGCGCTTCGACGCGCTCCGCC
>DASYWD010000241.1 GCA_035936415.1 Longimicrobiaceae bacterium | reverse complement strand
CGCTGGCCGAGGGCTTCGCGGAGCGATGGTCGCTGGCGACGGGTGCTCCGGCCCGGGTCGCCATGCGGCAGCGGATCTACGCGCTCACGGAGGTGCAGCCCGTGCCGGAGGCGCCGGGCGAGCTCCGCCGCGCCGGGACGGCGGACGAAGACCGGGTGGCCGACTGGATCGCGGCGTTCGACGCCGAGGCGCTGGGCGAGGCGGACGAGGAGCGGGCGCGCGGCGTGGCGCGGCACCGGATCGCCGCGGGCGAGGTGTTCCTCTGGGAGGAGGGCGGCGAGCCGCGCACCATGGCCGCGAGCGCCCGGCCCACCCGGCACGGCGTGGCGGTGAACGCCGTCTACACCCCGCCGGAGTGGCGCGGCCGGGGCTACGCCACCGCCTGCGTGGCCGCGCTCAGCGCCCACCTGCTGGCGGAGGGGCGGCGCTTCTGCGTGCTCTACACCGACCTCGCGAACCCCACCTCCAACTCCATCTACACCCGCATCGGCTATCGCCCCGTGGGCGACAGCACCCTCTTCCGCTTCGGCGGCTGACGGACGGGGCCTCCCCGCGAGGCTCCCCCTCCACGCCCCACCCGATCGGGTAGGCCCCCCGCCCCCTCCCCACCCACCCTTCCGGGCCCGGCTACCCCACAAGAAGCGCCCGCGCGCCGGACGGGCGTGGATGAGCCGGGCTCACGGCTTCATGATTGCTATATAGCTCCGCGTGCACCTGCGCGGCTCCGCCGTGCGGGACCGTGAACCGTTGCGAATCACTCATCCACGGAGGACGGCATGACGGGAGTGACGGAGACCGCCCTGGAGGGGGTGCAGGTCCTGGGCGAGGAGAACGAGGCGACCGCGCGGGTCCTCACCCCGGAGGCGCTGGGGTTCGTGGCGCGGCTCCACCGCCGCTTCAACCCGGCGCGCCAGGCGCTCCTGGCCGAGCGCGAGCGCCGCCAGGCGGAGTTCGACGCCGGCGCCGTTCCCGCCTACCTGGAGGAGACGGCCGACGTCCGTGCCGGCGACTGGAAAGTGGCCCCCGCCCCCGCCGACCTGGACGATCGCCGGGTGGAGATCACCGGCCCCACCGACCGGAAGATGGTGATCAACGCGCTGAACTCCGGCGCGAAGTGCTTCATGGCGGACTTCGAGGACGCCCTTTCCCCCACCTGGAGCAACGTGGTCGAGGGGCAGGTGAACCTGGCCGACGCGATCCGCCGCCAGGTGGACTTCACCTCCCCGGAGGGGAAGGAGTACCGGCTGGCCGAGCGGACGGCGACGCTGATCGTCCGCCCGCGCGGGTGGCACCTCCCGGAGCGGCACGTGCACGTGGACGGCGAGCCCGTATCCGCCTCGCTCTTCGACTTCGGGCTCTTCTTCTTCCACAACGCCCGCGAGCTGCTGGACCGCGGCTCCGGCCCGTACTTCTACCTCCCCAAGCTGGAGAGCCACCGCGAGGCGCGCCTGTGGAACGACGTGTTCCTGGCCGCGCAGGAAGAGCTCGGCGTCCCGCGGGGGACGATCCGCGCCACGGTGCTGATCGAGACCATCCTCGCCGCCTTCGAGATGGACGAGATCCTGTACGAGCTGCGCGAGCACGCCGCCGGCCTGAACGCCGGGCGGTGGGACTACATCTTCAGCGTGATCAAGAAGTTCCGGAACCGGGGCGACTTCGTCCTGGCGGACCGGGCGCAGGTCACCATGGGCGTGCCCTTCATGAAGTGCTACGCCGAGCTCCTGGTGAAGACGTGCCACAGGCGAGGCGCGCACGCCATGGGTGGGATGGCCGCGTTCATCCCCAACCGGCGCGACGAGGAGGTCACCGAGCGCGCCCTCGCCAAGGTGCGCGAGGACAAGCGGCGCGAGGCGTCGCAGGGCTTCGACGGGACCTGGGTGGCCCACCCGGACCTGGTCCCCGTGGCGCGCGAGGAGTTCGACGCGGTGCTCGGCGACCGCCCGAACCAGAAGGATCGGCAGCGCGACGACATCGACCACGGCGACTGCGACCTGCTGAAGACGGGGATCCTGGGCGGCGAGGTGACGGAGGAGGGGGTCCGCAACAACGTCTCCGTCGCCATCCAGTACATCGAGGCGTGGCTGGGCGGGAACGGCGCCGTCGCCATCCAGAACCTGATGGAGGACGCCGCCACCGCCGAGATCTCACGGGCGCAGCTCTGGCAGTGGATCCGCCACCGGACGACGCTGTCCGACGGGCGGCCCATGACCCCGGACCTGTACTGCGCCATCCGGGACGAGGAGATGGCAGCGCTCCGCGCCGAGCGCGAGGACACGCGCTGCCTGGAGGACGCGGTGGAGCTGCTGGACGAGCTGGTGCTGGACGGGGAGTTCACCCCGTTCCTGACGCTCCCCGCGTACGCCCGGCTGAAGTAGGCGCCTGCACGGAGTGCCTGACCTGGGACCGCTGAACCGAACCGAAAAAGACACGAGGACGAAATGAACCAGGACTTCGAGACGCAGGTGCGGGAGCTGGAGAGCCGGTGGGCGGTGGAGCCGCGCTGGGAGGGGATCACCCGCCCGTACACGGCGGAGGAGGTGGTGCGGCTGCGGGGCTCGGTCCGCGTGGAGCACACGCTGGCCCGCCTGGGCGCGGAGCGGCTCGCCGAGCTCTTGGAGAGCGAGGACTTCGTCCGCACCTTCGGGGCGCTCACCGGCGCGCAGGCGGTGCAGATGGTCAGGGCGGGGCTGCAGGCCATCTACCTGAGCGGGTGGCAGGTGGCGGGCGACATGAACCTGGCCGGCCACACCTACCCGGACCAGAGCCTCTACCCCGCCAACAGCGTCCCCGCCGTGGTGCGGCGGCTCAACAACGCCCTGCTCCGCGCCGACCAGATCGAGTGGAGCGAGGGGAACGCGGGGCGGCACTGGATGGTGCCGATCGTGGCGGACGCGGAGGCCGGGTTCGGCGGGCCGCTGAACGCCTACGAGCTGATGAAGGGGATGATCGAGGCCGGCGCCGCCGGGGTCCACTTCGAGGACCAGCTCGCCGCGGAGAAGAAGTGCGGCCACCTGGGCGGCAAGGTGCTGGTCCCCACCAGCCAGTTCGTCCGCACCCTCTCGGCGGCGCGGCTGGCGGCGGACGTCCTGGACGTCCCCACCTGGCTGGTCGCGCGCACTGACGCCAACGCGGCCACCCTGCTCACCAGCGACGTGGACGAGCGCGACCGGGAGTTCCTGACTGGCGAGCGCACCGCCGAGGGGTACTACCGGGTGCGGAGCGGGCTGGATTCGGCCATCGCCCGGGGGCTCTCGTACGCCCCCCTGGCGGACCTGGTCTGGTGCGAGACCTCCACGCCGGACCTGGACGAGGCCCGCACCTTCGCCGAGGCGATCCGGAAGGAGCACCCGGGGAAGATGCTGGCCTACAACTGCTCCCCCTCCTTCAACTGGAGCCGCAAGCTGGACGCCGCCACCATCGCGAAGTTCCAGCGCGAGCTGGGGGCCATGGGGTACCGGTTCCAGTTCATCACCCTGGCCGGGTGGCACCTGATCAACCTGGAGACCTTCAAGCTGGCGCAGGGCTACGCCCGCGAGGGGATGCCGGCCTACGTACGGCTGCAGGACGAGGAGTTCGCGCTGGAGGAGGCCGGCTACACCGCCACCAGGCACCAGCGCGAGGTGGGGACGGGGTACTTCGACCAGGTGCTCCAGACGCTCTCGGGCGGCGAGGCGTCCACCGCGGCGCTCGCCGGCTCCACGGAGGCCGAGCAGTTCCACTGATCGGGTGGACGGATGGCGGAGACACGGCGGGCGGGCCGCGCGATGCGGCCC
>DASYWD010000240.1 GCA_035936415.1 Longimicrobiaceae bacterium | reverse complement strand
AGTGTGGAGGCGAGAGCCGACGCGCTGCAATGCTCCGAGGCGATCGTCTTCATACAGCAAACCCTCCGATGGATGTGACCCATCGGAGGGTTTGTTGCTTCAACTCCCGGACCTCAATCTCCGGGATGACTCATGTCTCGTTCGTGCGGCCGGAAGCGGCTACTGGTGCGGGGCCACCGCCGTGCCGCCGCCCAGGTAGCGGCGGACCTGCGCGCCCACCCCCGGCACCTCCCACTCGTCGCCCTGGTAGGCGCGGTACATGAGGTAGAGCCAGAGGACGAAGCCGCCGAGCCCCACCGCCAGGGAGAGGGCCAGGCCGATCAGCCACCCGATGATGGGGACGACCGCCAGGACCGCGCCGAGCACCATCAGCACGACGTTCACCGCGAAGAGCGCGATGCTGATGCCGATGGACTGCGCGGCGTGGAAGCGGACGAAGCGGCTCTCCTTCTCCAGCACGAGGAACAGGATCCCGGTGATCGGGCCGACGAGGTAGGAGAGCGCACCGGCGACGTTGGGGGCGAGGCCGGTCGTTCCCTGCGGGGTGCTGGGCGTTTCGGACATGCGGACCTCCGTGCGGAAGGGGGTGCTCCACCGGGCCGCGGGCGCGGCGGGCGGGGCGGAGGCGAAGGTGGACGGGGAGGCCGCGGGCGCGGCCCCACGCTGAAGATCCACACGCAAGCCACACACTGTCAAGGCCTTCGGGCCGAGCGCAACGAAAACACTTGACCCGGCGCCCCCCGCACTGCATTTGTTACGGCCTCCGCGCGTTCGCGCCGTCCCACCCCTTCCCGGAGGCCGTCATGCTCCCGTCGCCGCCCGCCCCACGCTCCCGCCTCGCCCGCATCGTCCCCGCCGGGATGCTCGCCCTCGCCCTCGCTGCCTGCGGCGGAGGCGGCGACGCGGACGAAGCGAGCCCGGACGACGTGGACCAGAGCACTCCCGTGGCCGTCACCGACGAGGAGCTGGCGA
This sequence comes from Longimicrobiaceae bacterium, assembly GCA_035936415.1. Lineage (NCBI taxonomy): Bacteria > Pseudomonadati > Gemmatimonadota > Longimicrobiia > Longimicrobiales > Longimicrobiaceae > Longimicrobiaceae bacterium. The sequence continues at coordinate 1,603 of DASYWD010000240.1, read as the reverse complement.
AGTTCAAGGCTCCCGCGGACAGCGTGCTGACGCCGGCTCAGGTGGAGGCGTACCTGAAGACCAGCCTCCTGCAGTTCGACCTGGTGCGCAAGGAGAGCGAGGGGCTGCACGCGAGCTTCCAGGAGATGGAGAAGCGGCAGGAGAAGGGCGGCGCGCTGGGGGGACTCCGCAACATGATGGCCGCCGGCCAGACCATGTACCGGATGACCGACCTGATCGGCGGGAGCTACATCCGCTCCGCCCGCACCCTGGGGCAGAACCCGGCGGAGATGGAGTGGGTGCGGGAGCGCATGGGCGAGGTGGCGATGTACCTGGCGATGAAGCCCATGTACGAAGCCGCCGGCCAGGGCGCGCAGCAGGTGCGCGCGCAGGCGGAGGAGATGCGGCGCATGCTCGCCTCCGGCCAGAACCCCGGCTTCACCGAGGCCGACGTGCAGGAGATGCTGCAGTCCGCCGAGCAGATGGAGGCGGAGGCGCGGGCGGAGTCCCGGGCGGCGCGCTCGGTGGCGGCGAACGTGGAGGTGCTGCGCCGGGGACGCCCGGCGGTGACGGACGCCATGTGGGGGACGGTGGGAATGGCGGGGAGCGCCACGGGGCTGATCGCGCTCTCCGGCCTCGGCGACCCGCAGGACGCGGAGGCGCAGCGCAAGCTGGACGAGTTCCGGCAGGTGTTCCAGGATGCCCTGGCGAACCGCGTCTCCCCGGGAATGGAAAACGCCCCGGCGCAGCCGCAGTCGTAGCCGCCTGCACGAGAAGGCCGAACGGCGGAGCGGCGTCCCGGGCGGGGCGCCGCTCCGCCGTTGCCCGTTCAGGGAGATCCCCCTGGACCGCGCTGGTGCCGGACGGCCGTTGCGTCCGGCATCACGGTTCCCGACCGGAGGAAGCATGGCACAGCTGTATCGGCAAACCCAGCGGGGCACGGTGACCGTCGTCGCGGTGGGCCTCAGCGCCGGGTCCATGATCCTCCTGCTGCTCGTCGCTCCGCCGGGGCCGGCGGAGCGGGCCGCAAAGGCGCTCGCCTGACGACCAGCGCGGATCGCGATCTCCCGACTGCCCTGGAAACATGACCCCGCTGTCCTCCACCCCTGAGGCGCCCCACCGCCGACCCAGCATGCCTGCGCTCACGACCCAGCTCGACGAAACCCCTTCCGGTGCGGACCTGGACCGCATCGTCCGGGGGGTGCGCGCCTTCAACCGCAGCGTCGGGGGTCAGGAGCCGCCGCGCCCGGTCGCCTGCTTCCTTCGCGACGGCGCCGGCGAGATGGTGGGCGGGGCATGGGGGGAGCTCTGGGGTCGTGCCCTGCACGTGGCCGCCCTCTGGGTGGACGAGGGCCTGCGCGGGCAGGGGCACGGTGCGGCGCTGCTGCGGGAGCTGGAGGCGTACGCGCTGCGCCGGGGGCATCCGCTGGCCTACGTGGAGACACTGAGCTACCAGGCCCGGCCCTTCTACGAGAAGCAGGGCTACCGCGTGTTCGGGGAGCTGGAGGGGGTCGCCGAGGGGTGCACGTACTACTTCCTGCGGAAGGACCTGGGGTCTGCTGCTCCGCCGGCCTGAAGCCTGTTCTTCGCCGCGGAGCGGGACGCCCCGGCCGCGGCAGCGGCC
>DASYWD010000239.1 GCA_035936415.1 Longimicrobiaceae bacterium | reverse complement strand
CCCCCGTGTTGCATGCATGGTCGCCCCCGTTGCACGTTTCAGCCTTTGCTGGCACGTACAGGCTAAATCCATGCCGCGGAACGCGATGCCGGTCCGGACGGAATCGCAGTTTCCACTCCCCCTCCCACACAGCCGGCAGATGACCTCCCGGGGAGGCTGCGCTCCGCCGGGCGGCGCGCAGCCGGAGGCGCCGCCCTTGCGGGGAGGGCGCCCGGGGGCCAGTGTAGCGGGGGAAGCGACCCCTGCGCCCTCGCCCGACGTGTCATCCAGGAGCCCCAGGCCCCCATGCCGCCCGATCCCTTCCTCCTCTACGGCTCCTACGGCTACACCGGCCGCCTGATCGCCGAGCGGGCGCTGGAGCGCGGCCTCCGCCCGGTGCTGGCCGGCCGGAGCGAGGCGACTCTGCGGGCGCAGGCCGACGCGCTCGGCCTCCCCTGGCGCGTCGTCGCCCTGGACGACCCCGCGGCGCTCGACCGCGCCCTGGCCGACATCCCCGCGGTCGTGCACGCCGCCGGACCCTTCTCGCGCACCGCGCGCCCTATGGCCGAGGCGTGCCTCCGCACCGGCACCCACTACCTGGACATCACCGGCGAGATCGCCGTGTTCGAGTCGCTGGCCGCCCGCGACGCCGAGGCCCGCGCCACCGGCGTCATGCTCCTCCCCGGCGCGGGCTTCGACGTGGTCCCCACCGACTGCCTCGCCGCGCACCTCGCGCGGCGGCTCCCCGGCGCGGTCCGCCTGGCGCTCGCCTTCCACCCCGTGGGCGGCGGCGTGTCGCACGGCACCGCCACCACCATGGTGGAGAACCTGGCGAGCGGGGGCGCCGTGCGGCGCGGCGGGCGCATCGTGCGCGTCCCGGCGGCGTACCGCACCCGGCGCGTGGACTTCGGGCGGGGGCCGGTGGAGGTCACCACCATCCCCTGGGGCGACGTCTCCACCGCGTACCACAGCACCGGGATCCCGGACGTGGAGGTGTACACCCGCGTCCGGGCGTCGGCGCGCCGGATGATGGTGGCCTCGCGCCGGCTGGGGTGGCTCCTGGGCTCCGGGCCCGTGCAGCGCTTCCTCAAGAGGCGCATCGACGCCGCCGCGCCCGGCCCCACCCCCGAGCAGCGGGCCGGCGGCCGGAGCCTCGTCTGGGGCGAGGTGGAGGACGCCCGGGGAGGGCGCGCCGCCGCCCGCATGGAGACGCCGGAGGGGTACACGCTCACCGCGATGACCGCGGTGGCCGCCGCGGAAGAGGTCCTCGCCGGGCGCGCCGAACCCGGGTTCCGCACCCCCTCGCTCGCCTTCGGGCCGGACTGGATCCTCGGCTTCGAGGGCGTCCGGCGCGAGGACCTGGCCTGAGCCCCCCGTCACCCCGGAGCGGCGCCATGAGCTCGCAGCACGATGCCCCCGTCCTCCTGGAGCGTCTCGACGCCCACCTGACCAACCCCCAGCGCCGCGTGCTGGTACGCTGGGCGACCGAGCTTCTCCGGATCCGCCGGACGACCGCTCCTCCGCTCCGGAAGGCGAAGGCGGCGCTCGATGCGACCTACCGTGCCGAGGTCGTGGTCCCCATCCTCCGGGGCGCCGGTCAGGGGCTGGCGGACGTCGCATGGAGGGATCGGGGCTGGGCTGCGCGCCTGGGGCTGGGCGCGGCCGCGGTCACGGCGCTCACCAGGGGCGGGCAGGGCGCCGGGATCGCCGCGCTGGGCGGCGCGGTCGGCGTCCCCCTCTGGATCGTGCTCGGGAGCGGGGGCGCCTTCGCCGGGATGCTCGTGGACGAGCTGCAGCGCTCGATCCGCCGGCACGAGCCCCCGGGGGGAGCCCCCCGCCCGGAAGAGATCGAGGAAGCCGAGTACGAGGTCCTCCCGCCGGACGACCCGCCTCCGCTCCTCGCCGGACCGCCCGCCGCCCCGGATGCCTCTCCGGCGCCCCTGTGGCAGCACTTCCGGCGCGCCTACCGGGAGGCCCGCGTCCGGCAGAAGCAGAGCGCCCGGGTCGAGTTCCCGAGGGACCGGCTCGCGGAGTTCTGCCGGCGCCACGGGATCCGCAAGCTGGCGGTGTTCGGCTCCGTGCTGCGCGACGACTTCGGCCCGGAGAGCGACATCGACGTGCTGGTGGAGTTCGAGGAGGGGAGGACGCCGGGGTTCGAGTTCGTTGCGCTTCAGGACGAGCTTTCTGCCCTGCTCGGCCGTGAGGTCGACCTGAACACTCCGAACAGCCTGAGCCGTTATTTCCGTGACGCCGTGACCCGGGAGGCGGAAGTCCTGTATGCTGCCTGACCGGGTCCGGCTCCAGCACATGCTCGACGCCACACGGAAGGCCCTGGAGTTCACCCGGGACCGGAGCCGCCCCGACCTGGACCGGGACGAGATGCTCGCGCTGGCGCTGGTCCGGCTGCTCGAGATCGTCGGCGAGGCGGCCAAGAACGTGACCCGCCCGACCCGGGAGCTCGCCCCCCGGGTTCCCTGGCGCCAGGTGGCAGGCACGCGGGATCGGCTCACCCACGGATACTTCGACGTGGACCTCGACATCGTCTGGACCATCGTTCAGCGGGACCTGCCGACGCTCCGCGCCGAGCTGGAGGGCCTCCTCGAACGCCTGCCAGGGGAGCCCCGTTCCTGACCCCCACGCCTCGCGGGGGCGCAGCAGCCACCGTCGCACGGGGCTTGCGGGGGGACGCCGGGCCGCCGTCCCCCGTCCCCGTGCCGACCGAGCCATGGCCGCCAGCGAGAGCTTCCCCCGCATCGACCTCGCCTACCCCGGCGGCGCCCGCGCCGCGGTGTACCTGCACGGCGCCCACGTGGCCTCGTGGACGGACGCGGCCGGCGAGGAGCGGCTCTGGCTCAGCGAGCGCACCCGGTGGGAGCCGGACGCCGCCATCCGCGGCGGGATCCCGGTGATCTTCCCGCAGTTCGCCGACCAGGGGCCGCTCCCCAAGCACGGCTTCGCCCGCACCGCGGAGTGGGAGCCGGTGGAGACCGGCACGGGCCCCGACGGCGCCGCGTTCGCGCTGCTCCGCCTGGAGGACGACGCGCACACCCGGGCCCTCTGGCCGCACCCTTTCCGCGCCGAGCTGCGCGTGGCCCTGGCCGATGCGCTCACCGTCTCCCTCCGCGTCGCAAACACGGGCGAGGGGACCATGGCCTTCACCTGCGCGCTGCACACCTACTTCCGCGTGGGCGACGTGCGGCGGGCGGCGGTGGAGGGGCTGCGCGGGGTGCGCTACCTGGACAAGACCGAGGCCGGCGCCGAGCGCACCGAGGCGCGCGACGCCGTGGTCGTCGCGGGCGAGACCGACCGCGTTTACCTGGACGCGCCCGACCGGCTGCGCGTCCGGGACGCCGCCCGGGGGAGCACGGTGGTGCTGGAGAAGCGCGGCTTTCGCGACGCCGTGGTGTGGAACCCCTGGGAGGAGCTGGCCCGCAGCCTGCCGGACATGGCGGACGACGCGTACCTCCGGCTGCTCTGCGTGGAGGGCGCCAACGCCGCGGAGCCGGTGCACCTGGCCCCCGGCGAGGAGTGGACCGGCACCCAGCTCCTGCGCGTCGAGGCCGGCGGGTGACTTCCGCCAGCTCGCGGCACCTTCCCGGAGCCGCGGTGTACGGGTGCTGTTGTCCGGGAGCCATCAGGGGCTCCCGCCTGACTCTGCGCGCGGCGTGCGGCCCGGAACGGGCCTGCCGCGGGCTTTCACCGGGCCGGGGGATCCTCCCCGGCGGAAGAGGATGCGAATGGCAAAGCAGGAAGGGATCGAGGTCGAGGGCGTGGTCACCGAGGTGCTCCCCGACCGCAAGTACCGCGTCAAGCTGGAGAACGGGCACATCGTGCTCGCCTACGGGGCGGGGAAGATGTCCAAGTTCAAGATCAAGGTCCTGCAGGGCGACCGGGTGACCCTTTCCCTTTCGCCGTACGACCTCTCGCGCGGGCGGATCACCTACCGCCACAAGTAGGCGGACGATCCCCGCCCGGGCGGCGCGCAGCACCAGCGCGCCGCCGGGACCCCGCGGAGGGGCAAAGAAAAAGCGCCACCCCGACCGGGTCGGGATGGCGCTCCGGTGCTGCCCGGCGCGAGCCGGGAGCCCCGCCGTGTCGGTTCAGCCGATCGGGGCGACGTTCTCGGCCGCCGGGCCCTTCTGGCCCTGGACGATGTCGAACTCGACCTGCTGGCCCTCCTTGAGCGACTTGAAGCCGCTGCCCTGGATGGCCGAGTGGTGGACGAAGCAGTCCTTCGCGCCGTCGTCCGGCGTGATGAACCCGTAGCCCTTCTCGTCGTTGAACCACTTCACGGTTCCGGTGGTACGCATACCGTACTCTCCTTGGGTGTTGGTCGTCGAGGTCCGGTAGATCCGTACCAGCCGACTGCCTGTTCCTGCGGGTGATCACGCCCCCCGCATCGGGCGCTCTGCGAGCAACAAAAAAGGACCGGGACGCGAAGGTCCAGGTCCTCTCCGTACGCTGGATCCGGCCGGCTCCGGCCGCACAGTCTTCTCGCAGGCCCGAATCTAACACGGGGCGTCCGTCCTGGCAAGCGCGGCGTTGCGCGCC
>DASYWD010000238.1 GCA_035936415.1 Longimicrobiaceae bacterium | reverse complement strand
GAGCCGGCTCTGCCGGCTCCCCCGCCTGCACGCCCTGCCTCCCTCTCCGCCGGATCGCGGGGTTCACGCACCCCGGGGATGAGAGGTCCCGTACCGCGGATCGGGGTTCTCGTCCCCTCGCGCTCCCCCATCGCCCGCAGGCGCGCCACATTGTCGGCGATTCCCCCGGCCGCCGGTGCCGGGGTCCTGCACTTCACTCTCCTCGCCCTGCGAGTCCATTGCAACCGCGGTCCGCCCTGATCCTCGCCTGTTCGTTCCTGCTCGGCGCTCCCCCGGCCCGGGCGCAGGACACCGTCGCTCCGTCGGAACCCGTGCCGATCGAGCGCGGCGCGTTCCGCCTGTTCAAGCTCCAGCAGCCCGTCGGACGCGAGGAGTACGAGGTCCGGCGCGACGGCCGGAAGCTCGTCCTCACCGCGAGCTCCACGCTGGAGTTCCTGGGAGGCGGCGTTCCGCTCGCCGCCACGCTCCGCATGGCTCCGGACCTGTCCCCCGATTCCTTCGAGGTCAGGGGCCGGACCTCCACCATGACGGACACCGACAACGCGGTCCGCGTCCAGGGGCGGTCCGCCACCGTCCGGCGGCGCGGGGAGACGCGAACGGTGCCGGTGCCCGACCGGTTCTTCACGATCGGCCACTACGGCCCCGTGTCGCTGGAGCAGGCGCTCTTCCGCTACTGGACCCGGCACGGACGCCCCTCGCGGCTGGAGATCCTGCCCGCGGGCCGGGTGGGCTTCGAGCACCGCGGACGCGACACCGTCACGGCGGGCGGGGAGACGGTGGTCCTCGACCGGTACAGCGTCGACGGGCTCGGCTGGGGGCGGAAGTCGACGTGGATCGACGGGTCCGGGAACCTCGTCGCCACCGTGGGCGGCGATGCCGAGCTGGACCGCTTCGAGGCCATCCGCGAGGGGTACGAGACGGCCCTCCCGGTGTTCGTCGCCGGGGCGGTCCGCGATGGGCTGGCCGACCTCGCGCGCGTCGCGGCCCGGGTGAAGCCCGAGCGCCAGGGGACCTTCGCGATCGTGGGCGCCCGGCTCGTGGACGGGACCGGGAGGCCGCCGGTCGCCGACGCCGTCGTCCTGATCCGCGACGGCCGGATCGCGGCAGCCGGACCCCGGAGCGCGGTCCCGATTCCCCGGGGCACACCGCGGGTGGATGCGCGGGGGAAGACCGTGCTCCCCGGGCTCTGGGACATGCACGGCCACTACGAGCAGGTGGAGTGGCCCGCCGCGGCTCTCGCGGCCGGGATCACCACCGTGCGCGACGTCGCCAACGAGTTCGAGCTGGTGACGGCGCTCCGCGACGCGATTTACCGCGGGGAGGCGCTCGGACCCCGGATGCTGCTCGCGGGGGTGATCGACGGCGGGGACCACCCCCTGGGGGTCGTCGCCGCGAACACGCCGGAGGAAGCGCGCGCGGCGGTGAACCGCTACCATCGGGCCGGGTTCCAGCAGGTCAAGGTCTACCAGAGCGTCCGGCCGGAGCTCGTCCCGGTGATCGCGGCCGAGGCGCACCGGCTGGGGATGACGGTGACCGGGCACGTCCCGACCGGAATGACCGCCGTGCAGTTCGTCGAGGCCGGCGCGGACCAGATCAACCACATCGGCTACGTGGCGGTCGCGCTGCGCTCCCCGGGGGAGCCGGGGAGGCCGGCCACCCTCGACCTGGGCTCCGAGCACGCGCGCAGCGTCATCCGGCTCCTGCGCGAGCGGGGGACGGTCGTCGAGCCGACCCTCGCCCGGACGGAGCAGCACGCGCATCCGCGTGACACCGCGTTCGTCCGCTTCGAGCCCGGCGTGGCGAAGGCCCCGCTGGAGCTGCAGGAGGCACTGAACTCCACCGGAGCCGCCGCGGACGCCGCCGCTCGGACGATGGCCGGGCTCGACCGGCTCATCGGCGTGGCGGGGGCGCTGCACGAGGCGGGCGTCCCGCTGATTCTCGGCAGCGACCTCGTTGTCCCGGGCCACACCCTGCACCGGGAGATGGAGCTCGCCGTGCGGGCCGGGATGACCCCGATGGAAGCCCTCCAGGCGGCCACCCTGGTCCCCGCGCGCGTCATGGGCCTGGACGCGGAATCGGGCTCGGTGGAGGCGGGGAAGCGCGCCGACCTGGTCCTGGTGGACGGCGACCCTCTCCGCGACATCAGCGAGATCCGGAAGGTCTCGGCGGTGGTGACGCAGGGCCGGATGTACCGGCCCGCGGAGCTCTGGCGGAGCGCTGGATTCGAGCCCTGAGTACAGCCACGTGGAACTCCTCTCCCCCCGACCCATGCCACAGAAACGAGATCGTCGCTCCCGCGTCCGCACGTTCTTCGCGGTCTGCCTGCTCGCCGGTGTCGGCGCGCTGTTCGCCCTGACGGCGCGGGACGGCCCGGGGCTCTCCACCGGAGCGCCCCCCGCGCACACGCGGTCGCCGGGTGCGCCGTCCAGCTCCGCGTTCCTCTCGCTTCTCCCGGAGGGGGAGGCCAAGCGGAAGTTTATCCTCGACTGCACCGGCTGCCACGTGTTCGACGAGTGGATCGCGTTCCCGGGAGGCGAGCCGCGCAGCCGGCAGAGCTGGGAGGAAGCCACCCGCCGGATGATCGGCTTCGCGGGCGCGCACACCCCCTTCCCGGTGATCGCCGCCGACCGCGACCCGGCCGCCACGGCCGCCTGGCTCAGCGCGCACGTCACGGCGCCACCGAAGCCGGCGCGCGCGGAAGGGGCGGTCCGGGGGCGCATCACGGAGTTCCCCTTTCCCGAGCCGAAGGACCTGCCGCACGACCTGATGGTGGCGCCCGACGGGAACGTGGTGATCACGGGGATGATGAGCCACAGGATGTGGGTCCTCGACCCCCGGACGGGCCGCTTCAGCGAGGAGCCGATCCCCGTCCAGAGGGCCAACCCGCGCGCGCTCGACCTCGGCCGCGACGGCGACTGGTGGGTGCTCCTGGGCGGGCCGAAGCAGATCGCGCACTTCGATCCGCGCACCCGCAAGTGGAAGACGTACGACATCGGGATGTACCCGCACAGCATCCAGAGGGATGCCCGGGGAAGGATCTGGTTCAACGGCCACTTCACGAAGGAGCCGGAGCTGATCGGCTACCTCGATCCGGCGACGGGGGAGGTCCGTACCTTCCCGGTGCCGAACACCCCCGAGCTCCGCGAGGGGGCCGGGCCCATCCCCTACGACCTGCGGGTGGCGCCCGATGGGAGCGTCTGGGGGACGGAGCTGCACGGAAACCGCATCTTCCGGTTCGATCCGGCAACCGAGCGGTTCGAGGCGTACGCCATGCCCACGCCGCACAGCGGGCCCCGGCGGGTCGACTTCGACGCCCGGGGGAACTTCTGGATCGCGGAGTACGCCGCAAACAAGCTGGCCCGCTTCGACCCGAAGACCCGGGAGTTCAGGGAGTACACGCTCCCCATCCCGGACGCGCTCCCCTACATTGCTCGCGTGGACCAGAAGAGCGGCATGGTCTGGATCGGCACCGCCGCCGCCGACGCCCTGGTGGGCTTCGATCCGCGCACCGAGAAGTTCACGGTCTACGAGCTCCCCACGCGCGGGGCGCTGATCCGGCACATCGACGTCGATCCGCGGACCGGGGACGTGTGGGCTGCCTACGGCGCCGCCCCCGGGATCCCGCCCAGGATCGCGCTGCTCCGGGTCGGCCGCTGAGGGGCCGGCCGAACGATTTCGCGGCGGGCCCTTCGGCGCGCCCGGCCGCCCTCCCATGATGCGGACGCAGACCTGGAAGCTCTGGCACGTCATTCTCGGGGGGTGGACGCTCGGCGGCGTCCTCCTCTCGCTGCAGTACTATTCCGCGGGGGTGTCCATGGGCATCCCGCACCCGCTGCCGGTGCCCGTCCTCGCGGGCTTCACGGAAGCGTACCTGTGGGCGGGAGTGACCTTCGGGGCCCTCTGGGTGAGCCGGCGCTTCCCCCTGGTGCCGGGCCGCTGGATGGTCAGCATCCCGGTCCACGCCGGTGCGGGTCTCGTCCTGCTGGCCGCGAGGATCTTCGTCGGCCTCCACCTGCTCTCCCTGTTCCTCCCGGCGGAGCTGCCGTCGTTCACGGAGGCGCTGGTCAGACTCCCCGAGTACTTCATCCGCTACTGGCTCCTCCTGGGGGCCGTCCATGCCGTCGAGTACGCCCGCCGCTCGCAGGAGCGGGAGGTCGCCGCCGCGAACCTGAGGACGGAGCTGGCCACGGCGCAGCTGCAGGTGCTCAAGGGGCAGCTCCATCCCCACTTCCTGTTCAACTCGCTGCACGCCGTCTCCGCGCTCATGTATTCGGACGTCAGGGAGGCCGACCGGATGCTCTCCCGGATCGCGGAGGTGCTCCGCCGGAGCCTGCAGAGCGCGGACGTGCAGGAGGTCACCCTCGGTGAGGAGCTGGAGTTTCTCGGCCCCTACCTGGAGATCGAGCAGACCCGGTTCCAGGACCGGCTCTGCGTGGAGGTCGACGTGGATCCGGAGTTGAGGCAGGCGCTCGTCCCGCACATGCTCCTGCAGCCCCTGGTCGAGAACTCCCTCCGCCACGGGATCGCGCCCCGGCGAGGCGGAGGGTCGCTGCGGATCGCGGCCCGGAGCCGCGACCGCCGGCTCCTCCTGGAGGTGGCCGACGACGGCCCGGGATTTTCGGGCGACACGCCGGCGAAGGGCGGGGGGATCGGGCTCTCCAACACGCGGGCCCGGCTCGCGCACCTGTACGGGCCGGACCACCGGTTCGAGGTCCACGGCGACGGGCCGGGGTTCGTGGTGAGGATCGAGATCCCCCTCCGGCGCGCAATTCTAAGCTCCACCACCGCACCTGGCGTATGCGCATAACGACGCTGATCGTGGACGACGAGCCGCTGGCACGCGCGCGCATCCGGGGCCTTCTCGCCCAGGAGAAGGACTTCGAGCTCGTCGGCGAGGCCCGGGACGGCGCGGAGGCGATCGAGGCGGTCCGGGAGCTGCGGCCCGACCTGGTCTTCCTGGACATCCAGATGCCGCAGGTGGACGGATTCGGGGTCGTGCAGGCGATCGGGCCCGCGAACATGCCGCTCACCATCTTCGTGACCGCCTTCGACGAGTTCGCGCTCCGCGCCTTCGAGGCGCACGCGCTCGACTACCTCCTGAAGCCCTTCGCGGTGGAGCGGTTCGCGGGGACCCTGGAGCGGGTGCGCCAGGCCCGCGGCAGGGAGCTGGACACCAGGCTCCAGGAGCGGCTCGAAGGCCTCCTCGAGAGCCTGGGCGAGAGCTCGAAGTACCTGGAGCGCTTCGTCGTCCGGTCCGGGCCGAAGCTTCGCTTCGTCTTCCCGGACGAGGTCGACTGGATGAGCGCGGACGGCAACTACGTGCGCCTGCACTCCGGCGGGACCTCCTCCCTGATCCGCGAGAGCATGGGGAAGCTGGAGACGCGGCTCGACCCCCGGAAGTTCGTCCGCATCCACCGCTCGACGATCGTGAACGTCGAGCGGATCCGGGAGCTGGAGTCCGTGTTCCAGGGTGAGTACCTGGTCGTCCTGCAGGACGGAACCAGGCTGAGCTCGAGCCGGGCATACCGCGGCCGGCTCGAGTCGGCCATGAGCATCGGGTAGGACCGCCGGGCGGGCTACCGGACCGGGTTCGGCGCGCTCCCGGCCCCGGCGAGCTCCTCCTCCTCGGCGCTCTCCTGCCCGTCGGTGACCGGCATCCGCATCCCGCCCAGCACCTCCTCGGCGGAGGCCCGGTAGTTCTTCACCGAGCTGGTCCACGTCCCCCAGACCGTGGGGTCGATCGCGTCGCCGTTGTTCCCCAGGCTCCGGAGGCGGCGCTGGTCCTCGTCGGTGAGCACCTGGCCGGGGAGCGGCTCCAGGTGGCGCACATCGTCCGCCGAGAGGCCGATGGCCTCGCCCACGCGGGTGCCGTAGTCGTCGTGCACCAGGAGGAGGTGCCACACCATGCGCTCCTGCACGTCGCGCTCGCACTGGCCCAGCAGGTCGCCCAGGTTCTTCACCAGGTCGTCGCGCTCCCACTCCATCATGGTGTTGTACCGCCCGCGCGCCTGGACGTAGTCGTTGCGGCGCTCGATGACGCTCTGGGTGAGCTGCCCGCGGATTTCGGGCGGGTGGCTGGGCTTCCGCTCGGCCTCGTGCAGCCCGCCGTGGATGGACGGCTCGTAGTTGACGTGCGGGTTCTGCCCGGGGGCCGCGTCGCGGTAGAACGACATCTGGCCGCCCGACTGGTTGGTGTGCTGGCGCGCGTTCTTGGGCTGGTTCACCGGGAGCTGCAGGTAGTTGGGGCCCACCCGGTAGCGCTGCGTGTCGGAGTACGAGAAGGTGCGGCCCACCAGCATCTTGTCGTCCGAGAAGTCCAGCCCGTCCACGAGCACGCCGGTGCCCATGGCGATCTGCTCGTTCTCGTTGTGGAAGTCCTTCACGTTGCGGTTCAGCGTCATCACGCCCACGTGCCGCAGCGGGAACTGGTCCTCCGGCCAGATCTTGGTGTCGTCCAGCGGGTCCCAGTCCAGCTCCGGGTGGTCGTGGTCCTCCATGAGCTGCACGTACATGTCCCACTGAGGGTACTCGCCGCGCTCGATGGCCTCGTACAGGTCCCTGGAGGCGGAGCCCAGGTCCTGCCCCTGCACCTTGGCGGCTTCCTCGGCCGTGAGGCTGGCGATCCCCTGGCGCGGGTGGAAGTGGTACTTCACCAGCACCGTCTCGCCCGCGGCGTTCACCATCTTGTAGGTGTTGACGCCGAACCCCTCCATGTGCCGGTAGCTGGCCGGGATCCCGCGCGGGCTGAACAGGTGCGTCAGCATGTGCATGGACTCCGGCGTCTGGCTCATGAAGTCGAAGATGCGGTTGGGCTCCTGGCGGAACGTCACCGGGTCCGGCTTCAGCGAGTGGATGACGTCGGGGAACTTGACGGCGTCGCGGATGAAGAAGACGGCCAGGTTGTTCCCCACCAGGTCCCAGTTGCCGTCCTCGGTGTAGAACTTCACGGCGAAGCCGCGCGGGTCGCGCGCCACCTCGGACGAGTCGCGCCCGCCGATGACGGTGGAGAAGCGGATCGCCAGATCCGTTTTCTTCCCCGCCTCCTGGAACAGCTTCGCGCGGGTGTACTTCGACGCCGGCTCGTCGCCGATCTTCCCCGTGGCCTCGAACACTCCGTACGCCACGAAGCCGCGCGCGTGCACCACGCGCTCGGGGATGCGCTCGCGGTCGAAGTGGCTGATCTTTTCCAGGAAGTGGTAGTTCTCCAGCGTGGCCGGCCCACGGCTCCCGACCGTGCGCTGCGACTGGTTGTCGGCGACCGGGTGGCCCTGCCGTGTGGTGAGCGTACGGTCCTGCTGGCTGGTGTCGTTCCTCTCGTCCATCGGTCCGCTCCGTGGTGAAAAAACGGGTGCACGCGTGCTGTCTGGCGGCCGGGTGGCGCGCCGGCCCGGGGGAGACGCGAGAAAAGCGCCAGGGCTCGGACGAGCCGCGGCACCCCTGGCCGCGAACGCGCGTGCAACCTTCTCGGGCTGTCGGCCGTACCTCACGGAGAGGGGGCGGTTCTTTTCCGGGCCGGAGCTACCCGCCGGGAACGACCGACCTTCGGCCACCCTCCGCGCCCCAGGCGGAATCCGCTCCGGAACCAATCGACCAGCAGCCAAGATGCAGCTTCAGATACCAGGTGTCTCCCGGACCTGCTCCAGCGGCATGCGGGCTCGGCCGGACGCGCAGGTGGGCCCATGATGCTCGGGGAGGTGTTCCGCTTCGAGGTCGGATACCGGCGGCGCCAGGCGTCCACGTGGGTGTTCGGCGGCATCCTCGCCGGCCTTCCCTTCCTGATGATGCACGCCATCAACGGGGCGGACCGGTACATGAACGCACCGGAGATGGTGGCGTTCGCGTCCATCGTCGTGGGGCTCCTGGGAGTCCTGGTCACCGCCGCACTCGTCGGCGACGCGGCCACGCGGGACGTCCAGACCGGGATGCACTCGCTCTTCTACACCGCCCCGATCAGCAGGGCGGACTACCTGGGGGGGCGCTTCCTGGGCGCCCTGGTGGTCAACGCGGTCCTCATCGTCGGCATCCCGGCCGGGCTCCTGCTCGCCTCGCAGATGCCGTACATGGAGCCGGGGAAGTTCGGCCCCGTGCTCCCCGCCGCGTACGTCCAGGCGTACCTGCTCTTCGGCCTCCCCAACCTGGTCCTCTCCGCCGCGATCCTCTTCTCCGTCGCGGCCCTGACGCGGTCCACGCTGGCGACGTACCTCGCGGCCGTCGGACTCCTGATCGGCTACTTCGTCGCCGTCGAGTTCGAGCCGTCGAACCCGCACGTCGCGGCGCTGGCCGATCCGTTCGGGGGAAACGCCCTGAACAACCTCACGCGCTACTGGACCACGGTGGAGCGGAACGCGCGCCTGGTGGGATTCCCGGAGATCCTGCTCTGGAACCGGCTGGTCTGGCTCGGCGTGGCGGCGGGCGTGCTCGGCCTGCTCCACCTCCGGTTCCGGTTCGCGCACCCGGGGGGCGGCGGGGGGCGGAAGGAGGTGCCCCGGGACGCGGCGGACCGCGCGGACGCCGGGATCGTGCGGGACGCGCCGGTGGTGGTGCCGTCCGCGCGGCGGGAATTCGGCCTCCGGACGCAGCTTCGGCAGACGCTCGCGATCGCCGGGTACTCGCTGCGGCAGATCGTGGGGAGCCGCTCCTTCGTCGTGATCCTCGCGGGCGCGCTGTTCATCGTCTTCACCTTCGGCTGGGACGTGGGGGCCGAGGTCTTCGGCACCTCGAGCTGGCCCGTCACCCACCTCATCGCCGGAACCGTCCTGAGCGGCCCGATCTCGACCATAATCGCCGTCCTGATCGCCGTATTCGCGGGGGAGCTGGTCTGGAGGGAGCGGGACGTGGGGATGAGCGACATCGCCGACGGCGCCCCGGTCCCGGACTGGGTGTCGCTGGCGGGCCGGTTCCTGGCGCTCGCGGGGATGCTCGTGCTGCTGCAGGCCGTGCTGATGGCGGCGGGCGTGACGCTCCAGGCGCTCCAGGGCTACACCCGCTTCGAGCTCGGGCTCTACGTGCGCATCCTCTTCGGGCTGATGCTCGCGAACTACCTGATCTTCGCCGCGCTGGCGATGGCGGTGCACGTGGTGGTCGACCACAAGTACGCGGGCCACCTCATCGTCGTCCTCTTCTACGTCTTCACGATGTTCGCCGACCGGTTCGGCATCCGGCACAACCTCCTGGTCTACGGCTCCGATCCGGGCTGGGTCTATTCGGACATGAACGGCTTCGGCCCTTTCGTCGCGCCCTTCGTGTGGTTCAAGCTCTACTGGGCGGGGTGGGCGCTGCTGCTGGCGCTGGTGGCGAAGCTGTTCTGGCTGCGGGGGAGGGAGGCCGGCGCGCGCCGGCGGATCGGCCTCGCTCGCGCGCGCTTCACGGGCACGGCGGTGGGCGCGGCGGCTTTCGCGGCGATGCTGATCCTCACGCTCGGCGGCTTCATCTTCTACAACACCAACGTCCTGAACGACTATCGCACGCCCTTCGAGTCGGCCGCGCTGCGGGCCGAGTACGAGCGGCGCTACAAGCGGTTCGAGGACGCGCCGCAGCCGATCGTGACCGCTGCCGAGCTGCGCGTGGAGATCCGGCCCGGCGAGGGCGCCGTGGACCTGCGCGGCACGTACCACCTCCTGAACCGGACGGCGGCGCCGATCGACTCCGTCCACGTGATCGTCCACCCGGAGATCCGGACCCGCTCCCTGGCCTTCGACCGGCCCGCGGAGCGGGTGCTCCTGGACGCCGAGCTCCACTACCGGATCTACGTCCTGGAGCGGGCGCTCCAGCCGGGCGACTCGCTCCGGCTGACCTTCGACCTGGCCTTCAGCCCGCGCGGCTTCCCGAACACGGGGATCCCGACCGCGGTGGTGGGGAACGGCGCGTACTTCGACCGGCGCTGGCTGCCCGGGATCGGCTACCAGCGAGGCCTGGAGCTCAGCGGAGAGCGGGAGCGGCGCGAGCACGGTCTCCCCCCGCACCCGCCCGTGGCATCCGCGGACGACGAAGACGCGCGCCGGACCCGGTACGAGCTGCGCGACGCGGACCTCGTCAGCGTCGACGCGGTCGTCGGCACGGACGCGGACCAGGTCGCGATCACCCCCGGTGCGCTGGTCCGCGAGTGGCGGGAGGACGGCCGCCGCTACTTCCACTACCGGACGGAGGCGCCCCTGCCCTTCGCGGCGCCGTTCCTCTCCGCGCGGTACGAGGTGCTCGAGGACTGCTGGAGGGACGTCGTCCTCCAGGTCTTCTACCACCCGGGGCACGACTTCAACCTGGACCGCATGGTCCGGAGCATGAAGGCGTCGCTGAGCTACTTCACCGAGCACTTCGGCCCCTACCAGTTCGGCCGGCTTCGCATCGTGGAGTTCCCGCGCTACGCCAGCTTCGCGCGGGCGCACCCGCACACCATCGCCTTCTCCGAGGGGAGCGCCTTCCTCACGCGCGTGGACAGCGGCAACGTGGACCGCACCTTCTTCGTGACCGCCCACGAGACGGCGCACCAGTGGTGGGGCGGGCAGGTGATGGGCGCCCGGGTGCGGGGGGCGTCGCTCCTCACGGAGACGCTCGCGCAGTACAGCGCGATGATGGTCATGGAGAAGACGTACGGCCCCGAGCAGGTCCGGCGGTTCTACGACTACGAGATGGACCGCTACCTCCGCGGCCGGAGCGTCTTCTCGAACCGGGAGGTGCCCCTGCTGGAGGTGGAGGGGCAGAGCTACCTCTACTACCACAAGGGCGCGGTGGCCATGTACACCCTGCGCGAGCGCCTCGGCGAGGAGCGGGTGAACACCGCCCTGCGACGCTTCCTCGAGAAGCACCGCGGCGGACTCCCGCCGTACCCCACCTCACTCGACCTGTACGCGGAGCTGCGTGCCGTCACCCCCGACACGCTTCACCCCCTGCTGAGGGACCTCTTCGAGGAGATCACGCTCTGGAACGTGCGGGCGGAGCGGGCGCGTGTGCAGCCCGCCGGAACCGGGGAGTACCGGGTGACGCTCGCGGTCGAGGCGCGGAAGGTGCGGGCCGACAGCATCGGAAACGAGACGGAGGTGCCGATGGACGACCTCGTCGAGGTCGGCGTCTTCGCGCCCGCCGGAACCGGGGAAGGCAGGGGCGAGCCGCTCTACCTGCGCAGGCACCGCATCCGGAGCGGGCGGCAGACGATCACGGTGACCGTTCCGCGCCGGCCGGCGTGGGCGGGGATCGACCCCGACGGCAAGCTGATCCAGCGGGAGACGGACGACAACCTCGTGGCGGTGGAGCCGCCGCCTCGGTAGTGGCGCGGGCGGGGCGCTGCTCGTGCGGGCTTGCGACGGGCCGCCGGGCCCCGGAAGTTGGTTCCGGAGAAAGGCCGCTCCCGCGAACGCCCCCAGCGCACCAGGCTTCCGATGACGGAGATCCCGCAGCAGCCGGCCTCCCCCCGGGGCGGGGAAGAGGCTCCCGCTCCGCTCCGCCCCGACCTCGCCGCCGCGCTGACCCGGGCGGTGCTCCTCGCCTTCGCGCTCGTCGTCCTGCTCTGGCTCCTGCTGCGCGTCCGGAGCGTGCTGCTGTTCTTCGCGCTCGCCGCCGTGCTGGCGATCTCGCTGAACGCGCCCGTCGCCTGGCTGGAGCGCCGCGGCTGGCACCGCGCTCTCGCCACCGTGGCGACGACGCTCGCCGTGCTGGCGGTGCTGGGGCTGGTGGGGTGGCTCGTGGTCCCGCCGCTGGTGGAGCAGGTGACGATCCTCGTCCGCAACCTCCCGGAGATCGCCGCGGGGCTGGAGGCGCGCGTCTCCGCCCTGCTCGTGGAGCACCCGGAGGTGGAGGCGCGGCTGCGGCGCGAGGTGGGCGGGCAGCTCGTCGCCTGGGGGCTGGGGATGCTGGAAGGGGTCTGGTCGTACTCGCTCACGCTGATCGGCGCGCTCCTGCTGGCGCTGCTCCTCCTCAGCATCGTGGTCTACATGGTGGCCGACCCGCGGCCGCTGCTGGCGGGGTACGTGGCCGCCATGCCGCCGCACCTGCGCGGCCCGGCCACGCGCGCCTTCGTCCGCGCCTCGGAGTCGACGGTGGGGTGGATGGAGGCCAACGTGGTGCTGGGGACGCTCAAGGCCGTCCCCGCCTTCCTCTTCCTTTACTTCATGGGGATCCCCGGCGCGCTGGTGTGGAGCGTGCTGGCCTTCTTCAGCACGCTGGTCCCCCGGCTGGGCTTCTACGTCATGGCGGTGCCGCCCGTGCTGGTGGCGCTCTCCATCTCCCCCGCGAAGGCGGCGTGGACGGCGCTCTTCTTCTGGGCGTGGAGCGAGGTGCTGGGGGCGCTGATCGCCCCGCGCGTGCAGGGCACCAGCATGAACATCCACCCCGTGTTCCTCCTCTTCGTCACCATGGGGATGGCCGTGGCGTTCGGGCTCGTGGGCGTGCTGATCGCCGCGCCGACGGCCGGGTTCCTCCGGGCGTACTACGAGGAGTTCTACCTCGCCCGGCGCCCCGCCGACCCGGAGCTCGCCCGGCGCGTGGACGCCATGCTGCGCAGGGACGCGGGGGCCGCGGGCTGAGGCCCCGGCCGCCGCGCTTCGTACGCTTCTTGCACCCCCTCCGCGGCGCCGCGGCCCCGCCAGGGGCCGGGCGGACAACCATGCTGCTCAGAGCAAACCCGCCGAAAGGCGGGGGCGCAGAGCCACGGGGCTACCGCGACGCGATCGCCACGCCAGCCGGGCCGCCAGCAATCTCGATTCACGGTCGAGGGCTGGCGGCGTTTTTTTCGCCGCCGCGCCCCGACGCCGCCCTGCAGACGCATGACGCCGAAGACCGTGCTCGTCGTCGAGGACGACCCCGACCACCGGGACATCATGACGACCCTGCTGCGCCACCACGGCTACGGGGTGCTGGAGGCCGTGGACGGCAGGGCGGCGGTGGACGCCGCCGTGCGGCACCGCCCGGACCTCGTCCTCATGGACGCGCACCTCCCCGTGCTGGACGGGTGGCGGGCGACGGAGCGCCTCAAGACCGACCCGGGCGTGTCGGACATCCCCGTGGTGATCCTCACCGCGGCGGCGCTGGAGGAGGACCGCGAGCGCGCCGGCCGCGTGGGGTGCGACAGCTTCCTCACCAAGCCGTGCGAGCCGCAGTCGGTGCTGGACGAGGTGCGGCAGTGGATCGGCCCGCCGTAGCGGGCTGGCCGCGCGGCGGGCATGGACGCGGCCCCGCCGGGGCCGTATTCTAGCGGGAGCACGCCACCCGCACAGGAAGCCCGCGCACCGACGCCGTGATTCCACCGACGCACGATCTCCCGCCGCACGACCTGCTCCCCGTGGAGCCGTCGCGCGCCGAGCGCCTGGCGCTCCGGGTCCTCCAGCTCGGCGCCCTGGCCGTGGTGCTGGCCGCCGCCACCTACCGGGTGTTCGAGCTGGACCGCTTCTTCGTCCCCAAGGAGGCGGTCCTGCACCTCACCGCCTTCCTGGCGGGGATCCTCGCCCTGGGCTCCGCGCGCCGGACGCGCGCCGCGGGGGTGGACGCGCTCCTGCTGGGCTTCCTGTTGCTCGGCGGCATCTCCGCGCTCTTCGCCACCAACCCGTGGGCGGCCGTGCGCGCGCTCGCCATCAGCGTCTCGGGGGTGGCGGTCTTC
>DASYWD010000237.1 GCA_035936415.1 Longimicrobiaceae bacterium | reverse complement strand
GGCTTCTGCCCCAGAACAGGAAAGCGGAGCCGAGAGGTCTCGACTCCGCTCTACCGCATTCGGGCTGCAATCTGCTTCCTCTGCCTGAGTCTCCGAACTTCGCTCCTACCTCATTTCCAAAGTTCGGGATGACTCATGCTTCGTTTCCATCCACCGGAAAGCGCCGGGGCTTACGCCTCCACCGGCTCCGCGGCCTCGACCACGGGCGCCCCAGCCTCCGCCTGCGCGCCCTCCGGCCCGAACTCCACCTCCTGGTACCGGAAGATCCCGGTGCCGGCGGGGATCAGGTGGCCGATGATGATGTTCTCCTTCAGCCCCGTCAGGTTGTCCCGGGCGCCGCGGATGGCGGCGTCGGTCAGCACCCGCGTGGTCTCCTGGAAGGAGGCCGCGGAGATGAAGGACTGCGTGGTCAGCGATGCCTTGGTGATCCCGAGCAGGAGCGGCTCGGAGATCGCGGGGCGCTGCCCGTTGTCGATCGCCGCCTGGTTGGCGTCCAGGAACACGATCCGGTCCACCGTCTCGCCCTCCAGGAAGTCCGTCTCGCCCGGCTCGGTGATCCGGACCTTCTGGAGCATCTGGCGGACGATGACGCCGATGTGCTTGTCGTTGATCTTCACGCCCTGCAGGCGGTACACCTCCTGGACCTCGTTGAGGAGGTACTCCTGCACCGCGCGCGGCCCCTTGATCCGCAGGATGTCGTGCGGGTTCACCGGGCCCTCCGACAGGCGGTCGCCGGCGCGCACGAAGTCGCCCTCGTGCACCCGGAGGTGCTTCCCGACCGGGACCTCGTAGACCCGCTCGTTCCCGGTGTCCGGGATGACGATGACCTCGCGCTTGCCGCGCTTGATGTCGCCGAAGCGGACCGTGCCGTCGATCTCGGTGATCACCGCCGGGTCCTTGGGCTTGCGCGCCTCGAACAGCTCGGCGATGCGCGGGAGGCCGCCGGTGATGTCGCGCGTCTTGTACGCCTCGCGGGCGATCTTCGCCAGCGCGGCGCCCGGGGCGATCTGCTCCCCGTCGCGCACGGTGAGCTGCGCCCCCACCGGGACGATGAACTCGCGCAGCTTCTGGTCGGTGTCCGGGTCGCGGATCTCGATCATGGGGTGGAGCTTCTTGCTCCGGTCCTCGATGATCACCATCTGCCGGCGGCCGGTGGACTCGTCCAGCTCCTCGCGGACGGTCTCCTCGTCGGCGATGTCGATGAAGCGGACCACGCCGCCGAAGTCGGCGACGATCGGCTCCGAGTACGGGTCCCACGAGAAGAGCATGTCGCCGACGGCCACCTGCTGGCCGTCCTCGATGGCGATGGTGGCGCCGTACGGCACCGCCAGCCGCGAGCGGACCGCGCCCTCCGCGGTGCGCATGATGATCTCGCCCTCGCGGGAGGTCACGATCCGCGCCTCCTCGGGCGTCTTCACCGTGGTGATGCGCTCGAACTGCGCGATCCCCTCCACCTTGCTCTTCCGCGCGGTGGTCGCCGCGATGCGCGCCGCGGTGCCGCCGATGTGGAAGGTGCGCAGGGTGAGCTGCGTGCCCGGCTCGCCGATGGACTGCGCGGCGAGGATGCCCACGGCCTCGCCCACGTCCACCATCTCCATGGTGGCGAGGTTGCGGCCGTAGCACTGCTTGCAGAGCCCGCGGCGGCTGTCGCAGGTGAGGACGCTGCGGATCTTGATCGCCTGGATCCCGGCCTCCTCGATGTCGTCCGCCATCTCCTCGTCGATCAGCGTCCCCGCCTCGCAGAGGAGCTCGCTGTCGATGGGGTCGAACACGTCGTCGAGCGCCACGGAGCCGACGATCCGGTCCTTGAGCGGCTCCACCACGTCCTCGCCCTCCTTGAGCGCGGAGACCTCCAGGCCGAGCACCGTGCCGCAGTCCTCCTCGGCGATGGTGACGTCCTGCGCCACGTCCACCAGGCGCCGGGTCAGGTAGCCCGCGTCCGCCGTCTTGAGCGCGGTGTCTGCCAGGCCCTTCCGGGCGCCGTGCGTGGAGATGAAGTACTCCAGCACGGTGAGCCCCTCTCTGAAGTTCGACTTGATCGGCGACTCGATGATCTCGCCGATGCCGCCCGTGAGCTTCTTCTGGGGCTTGGCCATCAGGCCGCGCATCCCCGCGAGCTGCCGCATCTGGTCGCGCGAGCCGCGGGCGCCGGAGTTCATCATCATGAACACCGGGTTGAAGCCGCCGCGGTCACGGGCCAGGCGCGCCACCATGGCGTCCGCCACGTCGTTGTTGGCGTGCGTCCAGGTGTCGATGACCTTGTTGTAGCGCTCGCCGTTGGAGATGACGCCGTTGTTGTAGGCGCGCGTGAAGCGGCCCACGTCGTCCTCCGCCTCGCGGAGGATGACGTCCTTCTCCGCGGGGATCTTCATGTCCTCGATCCCCACCGACACGCCGCCCATGGTGGAGTACCGGAACCCGAAGCTCTTCAGGTCGTCCAGGAACACCACCGTGCGCCCGAGGCCGACCTCGCGGTACGCGTTGAAGATGATGTCGCCCAGCTCCTTCTTCCCCATGGTCCGGTTCCAGTAGCCCATCCGGCCCGGGACGACGGAGTTGAAGATCACCCGCCCCACGGTGGTCTGCACCCACTCCGCCTTGCGCGGGTCGCCGTACTCGTCGACCGCGCCCTCGGTGGGGACGTACCAGAAGTAGATGGCGTCGTGGAAGTGCATCTGCCCGTAGGCGACCGCCATCTCCACCTCGGCCACCGAGCCGAAGCGCCGCACCAGGCGGGCCGGGTCGCGCTGGTCCTGCGGCTTCTGCCGCTCCTCCGCGTCCTCGGCGAAGCGCGCCGGGGCGTCCTCACGGTCCTTGGTCAGCCAGTAGCACCCGATGACGATGTCCTGCGAGGGCGCCGCGATCGGCCGCCCGTTGGACGGCAGGAGGATGTTGTTGCTGGAGAGCATCAGCACCCGCGCCTCGAGCTGCGCCTCGAACGACAGCGGGACGTGCACCGCCATCTGGTCGCCGTCGAAGTCGGCGTTGAACGCCGCGCAGACGAGCGGGTGGATGCGGATCGCCTTCCCCTCCACCAGCACCGGCTCGAAGGCCTGGATGCCGAGGCGGTGCAGGGTGGGCGCGCGGTTGAGCAGCACGGGGTGGTCGCGGATGATGTCCTCGAGCACCTCGTACACCCGCGGGTCGTCGCGCTCCACGATCTTCTTGGCGCGCTTCACCGTCTCCGCCTCGCCGCGCTTCTCCAGCTCATGGATGATGAACGGCTTGAACAGCTCCACCGCCATGGCCTTGGGGAGGCCGCACTGGTGCAGCTTCAGCTCCGGGCCCACCACGATGACGGAGCGGCCCGAGTAGTCCACGCGCTTGCCGAGCAGGTTCTGGCGGAAGCGCCCCTGCTTCCCCTTGAGCATGTCGGAGAGCGACTTGAGCGGACGCTTGCCACGGCCGCGGATCGCCTTGGTGCGGCGCCCGTTGTCGAAGAGCGCGTCCACCGCCTCCTGGAGCATGCGCTTCTCGTTCCGGAGGATCACCTCCGGGGCGCGCATCTCCATGAGCTTCTTCAGCCGGTTGTTCCGGTTGATGACGCGGCGGTACAGGTCGTTCAGGTCCGAGGTCGCGAAGCGCCCGCCGTCGAGCGGCACCAGCGGCCGCAGGTCGGGCGGGATCACCGGGACCACGTCCAGGATCATCCACTCGGGCTTGTTGCGCTCCGAGGGCGTCGCCCCCGAGGCGCGGATGGCGTCGATCACCTTGAGGCGCTTCAGCACCAGCTTCTTGCGGTGCTGCGACGTCTCGTTGGCCACCTGGACGCGCAGCTCCTCGGCGAGCGTGTCCACGTCCAGCATGCCGAGCAGCGTGCGGATCGCGGGCGCGCCGATGTCGGCGACGAACTCGTCGTCACCCTCCTCCCGGGTCTTGTCGCGCAGCTGGAGGTACTCCTCCTCCTCCAGCACCTGGGCGACCTTGACGTCCTGGTTCCCCGGGTTGATGACGGCGTACGCGGCGTAGTAGATGACCTTCTCCAGGTCGCGCAGCGTCATCCCCAGCAGGTAGCCCATCTGCGACGGGAGCGTCTTGAACATCCAGATGTGCGCGACGGGCACCGCCAGCTCGATGTGCCCCATGCGCTCGCGCCGCACCTTGGAGAGCGTCACCTCCACGCCGCACTTGTCGCAGATGTGGCCGCGGAAGCGGATACGCTTGAACTTACCGCAGTGGCACTCCCAGTCCTTCACCGGCCCGAAGATGCGCTCGCAGAAGAGACCGTCCCGCTCCGGCTTGAAGGAGCGGTAGTTGATCGTCTCCGGCTTCACCACCTCGCCGAAGCTCCACCCCCGGATCTCCTCGGGGGAGGCGATCTTCACCTGGATATAGTTGAAGTCCTGCGACCGTGTCTCGCGCGTGCGGGGAAAGTCGATCATGCTTTGGTCCCCTTATCTATGATGGTGTGTCCGGCTTCGGTTGCTGACTGACGACGATTGTTCGGGCGAATCCCGGCCAGGCCGGGATTCGCCTGCCGGCCCTCAGCTACCGAGCGTCACCGAGATCCCCAGCGCCTGCAGCTCCTTGACGAGCACGTTGAAGCTCTCCGGGAGCCCGGGCTCGGGGAGGTTCTCCCCCTTGACGATTGCTTCGTAGACGCGCGAGCGGCCGTTCACGTCGTCCGACTTCACCGTCAGGATCTCCTGCAGGGTGTGCGCCGCCCCGTAGGCCTCCAGCGCCCACACCTCCATCTCGCCGAAGCGCTGCCCGCCGAACTGCGCCTTGCCCGCGAGCGGCTGCTGCGTGACCAGCGAGTACGGCCCAATGGACCGCGCGTGGATCTTGTCGTCCACCAGGTGCGACAGCTTGAGCATGTAGATCGCGCCCACCGTCACCGGCGAGCGGAACTCCTGCCCGCTCCGGCCGTCCCGCAGGCGGACCTTGCCGCCCGGGGTGAGCCCGGCGCGCTGCATGTGCTCCTCGATGGCGGCGTTGAGCCCCTCGTTCCCGCCGGAGGCCGCGAGCGCCGCGGCGGCGGGGAACTGCTCCTCGAATGTCCCCTCGCCGCGCTCGGCGACCTCCCGTGCGGAGGCCACCAGGTACCGGCCCAGGTCCCGCAGCTTGTCCAGCGTGGCCTGGGGAGCGCCCGGGGCGGTGAGGAGCCGGTCCACGGACCGGCCGATCCCCGACTCGGGGCGCGGCTCGATCTCCGAGGCGGCCTCGGCCGCCTTGGCGGCCTCCACCAGCCCGCGGATGTCCTCCAGGTCGAAGGCCGGCGGCTCCGCGTTCACCACGCCGAGCGCCTGGCGCGCCCAGGTGACGCCCGCGACCCGCATCATCGCGCCGATCTCGTCCTCGGAGGCTCCCTGGAACACCGGCGTCTTGGCCTCGAAGCCCAGGACGCGCGCCGCCCACCCCAGGTGGGTCTCCAGGATCTGCCCCACGTTCATGCGGCTCGGCACGCCGAGCGGGTTGAGGCAGACGTCCACCGGGGTGCCGTCCGGGAGGAACGGCATGTCCTCCTCGGGGACGATGCGGGCGATGATGCCCTTGTTCCCGTGGCGGCCGGCCATCTTGTCGCCGACCGAGATCTTGCGCTTCTCGGCCAGGTAGACCTTCACCAGCTGGACCACCCCCGGCGGGAGCTCGTCCGGCTGGAACACCTTGTCGATCTGGTCCTCGGTCTTCTGGCGGACCCGCTCGATGCGGCGCTTGCTCTCGTCGATCAGGCGGCGGAGCAGCTCGTTGGTCGGGCGGTCGGTGACCTTGAGCGTGGTCAGGTCCACCTCGGACAGGTCCAGGGCGTCCGTCACCTCGTCGGTCAGCTCGGTCCCCTCGTTGAAGAAGGGCTCCACCGTGCCGCGCTTGAGGAAGAGCGCCACGGTCTTGCCGCGGATCAGCTCCTTGATCTCCTCGTCGCGCGCCTCGGAGATGCGCAGGATCTCGCCGCGCTCGTTGGAGCGCAGGTCGCCGATCTTCTCGCCGCGCTCCTTCTCCAGGATCGGGTCGTCGATGCGGCGGGAGAAGATCTTCACGTCGATCACCGTCCCCTCCACGCCGGGCGGGACCTTGAGCGACGAGTCCTTCACGTCCTTTGCCTTCTCGCCGAAGATGGCGGTCAGCAGCTTCTCCTCGGGAGAAAGCTCCGTCTCGCCCTTCGGGGTGATCTTGCCGACCAGGATGTCGCCCGCCTTCACCCGGGCGCCGATCCGCACGATCCCGCGCTCGTCGAGGTCCACCAGCGACTCCTCGGCGACGTTGGGGATCTCGCGCGTGATCTCCTCCATCCCCCGCTTGGTGTCGCGGACCTGGAGCTCCAGCTCCTGGATGTGGATGGAGGTGTAGACGTCGTCCTTGACCAGCTTCTCCGAAAGGACGATGGCGTCCTCGAAGTTGTGGCCGTACCAGGGCATGAACGCCACCAGCAGGTTCCGCCCGAGCGCCAGCTCCCCGTTCTCGGTGGAGGCGCCGTCGGCCAGCGGCTGGCCCTTCGCCACCTGCTGCCCCTTGTGGACCAGCGGGCGCTGGTTGATGGCGGTGTCCTGGTTGGTCCGCCAGTACTTCTTCATGCGGTAGCGGTCGAACTGCGCGAGGCGCCGCAGCGGCTCGTCGGAGTTCGGCGCGCCCGCCATCCCGGCGTCGACCACGATGTGGTCGGCCGTGACCTCGCGCACGATCCCGGCGCGCCGCGCCACCACGACGGAGCCCGAGTCCGCAGCGACCACCGACTCCAGCCCGGTGCCCACCAGCGGGGCGGCCGGGAAGAGGAGCGGGACCGCCTGCCGCTGCATGTTGGAGCCCATGAGCGCGCGGTTCGCGTCGTCGTGCTCCAGGAACGGGATCAGCGCCGCGGCCACGGACACCAGCTGGTCCGGGGCCACGTCCATGAAGTCGATCTCGTCCGGACGCAGGAGCGGGAAGTCGCCCCGCTCGCGGCACAGCACGAACTCGTTGACGAACGAGCTCCCCGGGTCCAGCGGCGCGTTGGCCTGGGCGATCCGGGAGTTCTCCTCCTCGTTGGCGGAGAGCCACGCGACGATCCGCGTCACCACGGGGGTGACGAGCGTCAGGTCCGAGGCCGCGGTCAGCGAGTAGCGGCCCACGTCGGTCTCGGCGGTGAGCGCCGGGGCGCCGTTGGTGAAGTCCAGCCCCACCGCGTCCGGCGTGTCGGCGTCCTCGTCCACGATGGGCGCGAGCCCCTCGAGCTGGAGGGTGTACAGCCGCTCGGCCACCTCTTCCGTGAGCACCATCCCCGGGACGGCGAGCACCGCCGCGGAGCGCGGCTGGAAGACCCGCACCGGGAGCGAGATGGGGTTGCGGATCGCCTCGGGGGCGACGCCGCGCGCGGCGGCCCCGGCGCGCCGCGACACCACGCGGACCAGGTTCACCGGCTGCTCGGCGATGCGTGCGGCCAGCTCCTCGGTGATCCGCTCGCCGCGGCGGGCGAGCACCGGGAGGCGGAGCACCTCCTCGTCCCAGTCGGTCTGCGGGACCTCGGCGGCCATCATCCGCGGGAAGAGGGTGCTCCAGTCGAGCACGTCCTCGGCCAGCTCCGCCCCGACGATCATCTGCCGGAACACCTCGCGCCCGCGCTCGGCGTCGATCTCCTCGCCCTTCTTGGCGAACACCTTGGCGCGCTCGCCGATCACCACGCGCGCGGCCTCGGTCAGCTTCACGCGCGAGGGGTAGCGGACCACCGCGCGCACCACCTTGCGGTACGGGGTCTCGATGAAGCCGAGGTCGTTGATCCGCGAGTAGGTGGTCAGCGAGTTGATCAGCCCGATGTTCGGGCCTTCCGGCGTCTCGATCGGGCACATGCGCCCGTAGTGCGAGTAGTGCACGTCGCGCACTTCGAAGCCGGCGCGCTCGCGGGTCAGACCGCCCGGCCCCAGCGCGGAGAGACGCCGCTTGTGCGTCATCTCGGCCAGCGGGTTCGTCTGGTCCATGAACTGGCTGAGCTGCGACGACCCGAAGAACTGCTGGATCACCGCGGAGACCGTCCGCGCGTTGACAAGGTCGTCGATGTTGATCTTGTCCGCGTCGGACACGATCGACATGCGCTCGCGGACCAGCCGCGCCATGCGGGACAGGCCCACGGAGAACTGGTTGGCGATCAGCTCGCCCACGGAGCGGACGCGCCGGTTCCCCAGGTGGTCGATGTCGTCCGTCCCGCCGCGGCCCTCGTGGAGCTCCACGAGCTGGTGCAGGATCGCCAGGACGTCCTGCGCGGTGAGCGCGGTCATCCCCGCCGGCGGCGTGGCGAAGCCGAGCGCCCCGAAGGCGTCCACCAGGCGCTGGTTGATCTTGTACCGCCCCACGCGGCCCAGGTCGTAGCGCTTGTTGAGCGACTCCTCGGTGTACTCGCTGTAGTCGGAGCGGGCCCCGGCGCTGTCGCCGGCCAGCGCGCCGGCCACCACCAGCGAGGCCCGCGGCTGGAAGAGGAGGCGCCACACGGCGGTGTAGACCTGCACCACCCGGTTCAGCTCGTACACCAGCACGCGGCTGGGGCGGCCGGTCTTCTCGGCGCGCTCGTCGCGCAGGCTCTCCCAGACGTAGCGGATCCCGCGCTCCTGGGCGAAGCGGATCATCCGCTCCTCGGCGGAGCGCTGCGAGTCGCGCGCGACCAGGTCGGAGGGGCCGGAGTCGCGCTCGGCCCAGGCGTCGAGGAAGTCGGCGACGTGCATGATCTGGTCGCCGGCCTCGAAGTACTCGTCCTCGGTCCACGCGTCCGGCGCGGGGGCGGTCCCCGGGCGGATCAGGTTGTGGATCGCGAAGAGCGAGTCCAGCGTGCCCCGGGTGGGGTCCTTGGCCAGCGTGGCGCGCAGGGTGGTGCCGCCGTGCTGCCCGGAGCGGAAGACGGCGACCTCCTCCACGCCCGCGCGGAGCAGCCGGCCCAGCAGGTCCGCGCCGAGCTCGTCGCCCGCGCGCGCCAGCAGGTTCGCGGAAGTGACCGGGAAGGAGGCGACCCCCGCCCCGCGGAGCGTGTCGACCACCTCCTGGGTGAGCCGGGTGCCGCGCTCCACCACCTCGCCGGTGCCGGGGAGCACGATGTCCCGGTACAGGCGCGGGCCCTCGGGACCGACGACGCCCGGGTCCAGGACGTCCTCGGCCAGGAAGCCGTGGAAGGTCTCGCCGCGGCGGCTCTCGCGGGACCCCTCGCGCTCCAGCCCCCCGAGCGCGATGCGCTCGCGGCCGAAGAAGATGTCCAGGATGTCGGCGTCCCGGGAGTACCCGACGGCGCGCAGCAGCGCGGTGGCCGGGAACTTCTTCTTCTTGTCGATGTGGACGGCGATGACGTCGTGGATGTCGATGGTGAACTCGACCCACGAGCCGCGGAACGGGATGATGCGCGCGCTGAACAGCTTCGACCCGTTGGGGTGGGTGTTCTCTTCGAACACCACGCCCGGGGAGCGGTGCAGCTGCGACACGATCACCCGCTCGGCGCCGTTGATGATGAAGGTGCCCAGGGGGGTCAGGACCGGCAGGTCCCCCAGGTAGACCTCCTTCTCGATGATGTCCTTCGGGCGGCGCTCGTCCCCCGCGTCCTCCCACACGACCAGCCGGAGAGTGGCCTTGAGCGGAGCGGCGTACGTCATGTCGCGCTCCATGCACTCTTCCATGTCGTACTTCGGCTCACCCAGCGTGTAGCGGACGAACTCCAGCGAGAAGTTCCCGTTCACGTCGCTGATGGGGAAGATCTCGTTGAAGACCCGCTCCAGGCCGACGTCCTCCCGTTCACGGGCGGCCGCGTCCGTCTGCAGGAGTGTCTCGAATGCGCGTAGCTGCACGTCGAGGAGGTTCGGAAGCTCCATCCCCGACGTGAGCTTGGCGAAGGAGACAATCGATTTGTCTAGCGTTGCCAAGTGGGTCTCCCTCTTAGCGAGCGTGGAAAAGATCGGAAGCGCAAACACCCCCAACCGAACACCTCGGCGGGGTGACGTATCGTCCGGGTATGTAGAGCGGCCTGCGCGTCATGAGCCGTCCGGCTGAAGGGACTGAGCCGGGACCGCCGCCGCGGGCATGCCCGCTGGGAGACCGGCGACCCCTCCGCGACCGACCCGAAGGGCCTCCAGGCAGATTTCTCCCCCTGGAGGCCCTCCGACCGGACGAGGTTCAGTCCTACTTCAGCTCGACGGCGGCGCCCTGCTCCTCGAGCTTGGCCTTCATCGCCGCGGCGTCGTCCTTGGACACGCCCTCCTTGACCGTCTTGGGGGCGCCGTCCACCAGGTCCTTGGCCTCCTTGAGGCCCAGGCCGGTGAGCTCGCGCACCACCTTGATGACCTGGATCTTCTTCTCGCCGGCACCGACGAGCACGACGTCGAACTCGGTCTGCTCCTCGGCGGCGGGGGCGGCGGCGCCACCACCGGCGGCGGGCGCGGCAGCGGCCACCGGGGCCGCCGCGGTCACACCGAACTTCTCCTCGAAGGCCTTCACGAACTCGGAGAGCTCGAGGACGGTCATGTTGCTGATCGCGTCGAGAAGCTCGTCACGGGAAAGCGTGGTCGCCATTTTGGGCTCCTATTTGTAGTACGTACGAAGGTGAAACCAGGGTATTCGACCGGCGGGCCGGGCCCGCCTCGGCCGGGAAAGCGCCTGCTGTCGGGCGCGAGTTACGATCCAGCGCCCTCGCGCTGCTGGCGAAGCGCATCCACCGCCCGCGCGAACCCCGCGAGCAGCTGGCTCATCCCGCCGGCCAGGCGCGCCATCGGCGCCTGGAGCCCGCCCGCGATCTGCGCGAGGAGGACTTCCCGCGGCGGCATGGCGGCAAGCTTCCGCACCTGGTCGGCGTCGAAGGCCTTGCCATCCACCACTCCCACCTTGATGGCGGGCCGGTCGCCGAACTCCTTTGCGAAGTCGGTCAGGACCTTGGCGGCGCCCACGGCGTCCTCGCGGCCGATCACCAGGCCGGTGGGCCCGCTGAAGAAGCCCGCGATGTCCGGGAGCTCCATCCCGGTCAGCGCCCGCTGGGCCAGCGTGTTCTTGACCACCACGTACTCCACCCCCTGCTTGCGCAGGCGGGAGCGGAACTCGGTGATCTGCTTCACGTTCATCCCCGTGAAGTCCGTCAGGTAGAACGCGCTCGCCCCGTCGAGCCTCTGGTTGAGGTCTTCGATGACGGCTGTCTTGAGTTCCTTCTTCATGGATCAGCCCCGCCGGTAGAGGTTGGAATCGACCGCCACCCCGGGTCCCATGGTGCTGGACACCGTCACGCTCCGGACGTACTGTCCCTTGGCGGCGCTCGGCTTCGCGCGGATCACGGTGTCCATGAACGCCGCCAGGTTCTCCTCCAGCTGCTCGGGCTGGAACGAGACCCGGCCGATCGGCGCATGGACGTTCCCCGTGCGGTCCACGCGGAACTCGATCTTACCCGCCTTGATCTCGCGAACGGCGCGGGCGACGTCGAAGGTCACCGTGCCGGCCTTGGGCGTCGGCATCAGGCCGCGCGGACCCAGGATCCGCCCGAGCTGTCCGACCTGGCCCATGACGTCCGGCGTGGCGACCACCACGTCGAAGTCGAGCCACCCGTCCTTGATCTTCTGCACATACTCGGTGCCGATGAAGTCGGCGCCCGCTTCCTCCGCTTCCCGCGCCTTGTCGCCCTGCGCGATCACGAGCACGCGGGCGGTCTTCCCGGTGCCGTGGGGCAGGACGACGGCCCCGCGGACGATCTGGTCCGCGTGACGCGGATCGACGCCCAGGCGGACGGCGACCTCGACCGTTTCGTCGAACTTGGCGAAGGACAGGTCCTTCACCAGGATGACGGCCTGGCCGGGCTCGAACGTCGACCCATCGGGAACGCGGGTCTGTGCCTCGCGGAACTTCTTTCCGTGCTTAGGCATGTACCCCCTCAGGCGATTCTGCTGACCGGTCCTCCCACCGTGCGTCGCCCAACGCAGGCGGTGGTGCCTGGACCCGGACGCGGCTCCTCGCTCGGCCGTGGCCTCGCGCGGGAGGGCGGGAGCGCTCCCCCGCCGCGTCCGCGAAACTCCCGCCTCAGTCCGTGATCTCGATCCCCATGGAGCGCGCGGTGCCGGCGATCTGCCGCATCGCGCCCTCGACGTCGACCGCGTTCAGGTCGGGCATCTTGGTCTCGGCGATCTGCCGGACCTGGTCGCGGGTCACCGTGCCGACCTTGGTCCGGTTGGACGTCGCGGAGCCGCTCTGGAGCCCCGCCGCCTTCTTCAGCAGGACCGCCGCGGGCGGGGTCTTGGTGATGAAGGTGAAGGAGCGGTCGGCGTACACCGTGATCTCGACCGGGATGATCATCCCGGGCTGACCCTGGGTCCGCGCGTTGAACTGCTTGCAGAACTCCATGATGTTCACGCCGTGCTGACCCAGCGCGGGCCCGACGGGCGGCGCGGGGTTGGCGGCCCCGGCGGGAACCTGGAGCTTGATGAATCCGGTGACTTTCTTCGCCATGGCTCGGCCTCAGTAACCCTTTAGCTGCGTGTAGTCCAGCTCGATGCTGGTGGGGCGGCCGAAGAGCGACACCTCGACCTTGACCTTCCCCTTGTCGGGGTAGACCTCCTGCACCGTCCCGCTGAAGTCGTTGAACGGTCCCTCGATGACCTCGACGACCTGACCCGAGGTGAAGGGGATCGGCTCGGCCACGTCCTCCGCGACCGCCGCCGTCTCCGTCTCCTGCCCCAGGATCTTGGCGAGCTCTTCCTCGCCCAGGGGCTGCGGCTCGGCGCCGGTTCCGAGGAACTTGAGCACCCCCTGGATGCTGTTCACCAGGTGCGCGTTGCGCTGGTTGTACACCATCTTCACCAGCACGTACCCGGGGTAGAGGCGGCGGGTGACGTTCACCCGCTTCCCGTTCCGGATCTCGACGGCCTCCTGGGTGGGGACGAGCACCTCCTGGATCTGCTTCTCCTCGGGCTCGCCCTGCTCCTCGTCGATCCGGCGCTGGATCAGCCGCTGGACCTTGTTCTCATGCCCGGAGTACGTCTGGATCGCGTACCACTTCGCCTCGCCCATCCGGTCAGCCTCCGACCAGCGATGCGATCAGCTCGAGCCCGATGCGTGCGAGCCAGTCCATCACGAAGATGGTGGCCGCGACGATCGCGACGAAGATGACGATGACGACCGTGGACTCCCGGAGCTGCTCCCGGTCGGGCCAGGTCACCTTCTTGATCTCGTCGCGGACCTCTCCGAAGAAGTCGACGGCGCTGGTGCGGGTCGTCTCAGCCATGCGCGGGCAAGGGGGGTACGATGTACGTTTCAGGAGCAGGCCGGGACGAAAAGAAGGGCCTGGACCCAGCGCCCTTCCCCCGCGCCACCGCCCGCCGGAGCTGCTGCGACTACTTGGTTTCCTTGTGCGGCTGGTGCTTGTTGCACCGCGGGCAGTACTTCGCGTACTCCACGCGCTCCGGGTGGAGCCGCTTGTTCTTCGTCTTGTGGTAGTTCCTCTCCTTGCACTCGGTGCAGGCGAGGATGATCTTGTCGCGCATGGCTGTGACTCCTATCAGCGTACGGCAGGCGGCGGTCCGGCGTCAGCCGGCCGCCGCCTGCCGGGATTGATCGTTACTCGACGATCTCGGTGACGACGCCGGCGCCGACGGTGCGGCCGCCCTCGCGGATGGCGAAGCGCAGCTCCTTCTCCATGGCGATGGGCGTGATCAGCTCCACGCTCATCTGCACGTTGTCGCCCGGCATGACCATCTCCACCCCCTCGGGCAGGTTGGCCGTCCCCGTCACGTCCGTCGTGCGGAAGTAGAACTGCGGCCGGTAGCCGTTGAAGAACGGCGTGTGCCGCCCCCCCTCTTCCTTCGTCAGCACGTAGACCTCGGCCTTGAACTTCGTGTGCGGCGTGATGGTCTT
>DASYWD010000236.1 GCA_035936415.1 Longimicrobiaceae bacterium | reverse complement strand
CGCCGACTCCGTGGCGGCGGCTGCGCGGCGGGTGGAGGCGGGCGTCGCCGAAGCGGAGCTCCCCCCGCTGCGGAGCCCGGAGGCGCGGCCGGACGCGCCGATGGCCGTACCGGGCGCGTTCCTGCGCGGGAGGCTGGACCGCACGCACTGGCTCACCTTCGGCTACGGGCGCGCGGAGCTGCCGCTGCTGGCGCAGGAGCTGCCCCTCCCCACGTCGCGCTCCGGCGCCAACCCGGTGGTGTACGCCACGGGCGACCGGCTGGTGATGAGCGGCTTCGACTGGGGACAGAACACCGGGGCCGCGTACGGGGGCGCGGCGTACGCCACGGTGGACGAGGTGGGCGGCGGGCGGGTGATCCTCTTCGCGGAGGACCCGCTCTTCCGCGGGGTGTTCGACGCGCCGGCCGGGCTCCTGGCGAACGCCATCTACCTGGGGGCGCGGGGGCGGTAGGGGCACCGTACGCAAAAAGAAAGGGGGGAGGAGCCGCGCGGCTCCTCCCCCCTTTCCCGTCCGGCGCGGAAGGTCAGGCCTTCCGGTCGATGCACTGCTCGAACTGCGGGTTGTTCTGCTCGTCGAACGGGATCGGGAAGGCCACGTCGTTTCCGTAGGTCCCGTCCGCACGCCTCGGCAGCTGGTCGTCCGGCACGGCCGACGAGCCGAGCGCCGGTCGGTACAGAAGCCGCGAGTAGACCCCCGTCGGGAACACCGTCTCCGGGTTCCGCTGATACTGCCGGACGAGCCGGCGCATGTCGCTCAGCCGGTTGGCCGTCAGGTATAGCCAGAAGGCGCGCTCCCGGAAGTGGAGGTCCTCCCGCTCCTTCTGGGTCATGGCCGACACGTCGGCCGCGACGAGCGGGGGAAGACCGACGGTGGCGCGGATCTCGTTGTGCTTCGCAACGAAGGTGGCCACCCCCGCCGCTCCGCTGCGGAGCGCCGCCTCGGCCTCGATCAGCCGGGCCTCGATCCCGCTGGCGAGCACGACCTCGCTCCCCCGCTCCGGGTACTTGAGCTGGAAGAAGTGGGCGAACGGAGCGTCCACCGCCCGGGAGTTCGTCCGGGTGTACGGCACCCGCGGATCCTGCGAGGCCCGGCTCTGCGACGAGCCCTGGCGGAAGACGAGGCCGTTCCCGCCCTCGTTGCTCGCCACGCCGTAGCGGCGGGTCCCGAAGGTGACCTGCCAGACCCCGTTGATCTGGCGCGTCGTGTTGTCGGAGTGCTCCACCAGGTAGCGGTAGCCGGTGGGGACCCCCTGCACGGCGGCAGCCGCGTCGGCGAACCGCCCCTGGTCCAGGAGCACACGCGCCCGCCCGATCCGCGCGAGGTTCTGCTGCGGGGCGGACTTCGCGGTCGTGGCGAGGGCCAGCCCCTGGTCGAAGCGCTGGAGCGCGGTGGTGAAGATCTGCTCCGTGGTCTGCGGCGCGCCGAACTCGAAGGAGTCGTCCTCCTTCAGGCGGCTGAAGGGCACGCCGGAGCAGTAGTTCTCCCCGAAGAAGACGTACGTGTACCCCGCGAGGTTCGTGACCTCCGCATGGGACGCGGTGTTCGGAGCCCCGGCGGCGAAGAGGTCGGCGGCCGCCTCCGCCGCGCGCCGCGCGCGGTGCAGGTTGCGGAAGACCGTGGTCATCCCGGAGTTGTCCACTTCGATGCTCCGCTTGTCCACCTCGCGGCGGGTCCCGAAGGTGCCCGAATGGTACATCTCGTCGGTGAAGAGGCCCACGGAGGCGATCAGGGCCTCCGTGTTCAACCCCTGGCCGCTGAAGCCGACGGCGAAGTCGCCCAGCACGCCGTTCCGCACGCCGGGGAGGTTCGCGGGATCACGAACGACCGACGCCGGGACGACGTCCGGATCGCTCACCTCCAGGATGCTGTCCAGGCTGCACCCCGCCAGCGGCAGTGCGAGAGCCCCCGCGAGGGCGAGCCGCGGGAGGGGGCGGCGCCCCCTCCGCGTCGATGATGTATGGATGATCGGCATCTCGATTCTCATCCTCGCCATTAGAAGTTCACGTCGATTCGGGCCGTGTAGTAGCGGACCGGCGGCTGGTTGTGGTAGTCCGCGGAATCGAAGTTCCGCTGGCCGAAGGTGTTCACCTCCGGATCGAGGCCACGGTAGTCGGTCCAGGTCTTGAGGTTCCGGCCGGAGAGCGTGAGCCGCAGTCCGCTGGTGCCGAAGCGCTGGGTCAGGTTGTCGGGGACCGAGAACGAGAGCGAGAGCTCGCGCAGCTTCACGAAGTCGCCGTCCTCGATGTACGGTGCGACGTTGCGGCCGAAGACGTTCCACGCGATCCATCCCGCCTGGTCGTCGATGGTGGCCTTCTCCTTCACGTACGTCTCCTCGCAGACCATCTCCCAGGCGCAGCGGTCCATCCGGGTGTAGTTGAGCACCTTGTGTCCGCCCTTGTAGTCAAGCAGGCCCGAGACGCGCACCACGTTGAAGAGCGAGACGCTGGAGGTGAACGACGCCTCCCGGGTCGGGAAGGGCGCTCCCATGAACACGGCCGTGTCGCCCTGGGTGATCTCCGAGAGCTGAAGGAACCCGTCGCCGTTCTCGTCGGAGTAGGTGAGCGGCCTCTGCCAGAACCCGCCCAGGGGGAAGCCCGCCACGTGCCTCTGGCTGAACGCGAGGAAGATCGGCTCCACCCCCTCGCCGAGCTCGACCAGCTCGTTCTGGTTGGTGGTCCCGGTGACCGTGGCATCCCACTGGAAGCGGGCACGGTCGATCAGCCGGGCGTTGAGCACGGCTTCCCACCCGCTGTTGGTCACGCTCCCGATGTTCTCGAAGCGCGTGGTCACCGCGCCCACCGAGGGGGCCAGGCGGCGGCGGATCAGCGCATCGTCGGACTGCTTGTCGTAGCGCGTCAGCTCGAGGCCGATCCGCTCGCCGAAGAAGCTCGCGTCGAGGCCCAGCTCGATCTCCGTGGCGATCTCCGGCCGCAGGGCCCGGTTCCCCGCCCCCGCGAGGGTGATGGCGGGCACGTCGGAGCCCGCGGCCTTCGCGGACACGGGCTCGAAGAAGGTGATCGCGTCGCGGAAGCTGGGGCGCAGCCCCGACTGGCCGTACGCGGAGCGCAGGCGGAGGCTGCTCAGGAAGCCCGCCTGGGGGAAGAAGGGCTCCTCCGACACCACCCAGGAGGCGCTGAGGGACGGGTAGGTGACGAAGCCGATGTCCGTGCCGAACGCGCTGTTCTGGTCGCCGCGCACCGAGCCGGTGAGGAAGAGCCGGTCGTTGATGGCGAACTGCTGCTGGACGTAGGCGCCGAAAGTGGCGTTCTCGACCGTGTTCTCGTTCACCCTGAAGAGCCGGGTCGTACCGCCGAGGGACTTCGTCCCGGGGACGACCCCCACCCCGCGGCCCCGCGTGTCGTGGTACTCCTCGCGGTGGAACTGCAGCCCCGTGGAGGTGGTGGACGCCACGTTCTCCCGCGGCGAGAACTTCCCCGTCACGTCGAGCGTGTGGGTGAGGTTTGTCGTCTCCACGCGGTTGGACTCGCGGATCCCTGCCAGGACGTTGGGACCGAGCCGGTCCGTGACGTTCGGACGGTTGAAGTAGTCGTCGTGCCGATTGACCTGGTCGAGGCCGCTCGTACCCACGATGCTCAGCCACTCCAGCGGCTGATAGTTGGCGTTGACGCCCACCGTCAGCCGCCTGACCTCCTGTCCCGACAGCTGCTCGAAGAACTCGGAGGGCCGGATGTCGTACCAGCCGCCCCGGCTGAAGTTGATGGTGTCGGGGTGGCCCAGGTTGCCGTTCAGGTGGACGCCGCCGAAGTTGTTGTCGTTCTGCGGAAGGATGACGTCGCTGGTGACGTAGCCGCCCTTGATGGCCAGGTTCAGCTTCTCCGTCACCCGGCTGGTGAGGTTCGTCCGGAGGCTGATCCGGTCCAGTTCGTTGATCCTGAAGATTCCCTGCTCCTCCTCCAGGTCACCGGAAACGTAGTACGTCACCGCGTCGCTCCCGCCCGAGACGCTCGCCCCGTACTTGTGGCGGCGTCCGTCCACGAAGGGAGTGGTTTCCGGGTTGCGGAGCGCGTTGAACCGGACGAGCGGCCCGACCTCGCAGAAGTCCATCCCCTGGTCCACGACCGAGCAGAACCGGCCCTGGTCGCCGGCGAGATCGACGCCGAAGTCGTCGCCGACGTTGTCGGGGTACGCGTTCCGCTCCTGGATGGTGCCCTGCTCGGTGTACGCGCTCCACCGCGGCTTGCCGGAGCGCCCGCGCTTGGTGGTGATCTGGATCACCCCGTTCGCGGCGGCGGTGCCGTAGAGCGCCGCGGCCGCGGGCCCCTTGAGCACCTCGATGGACTCGATGTCCTCGGGGTTGATGTCGTTCAGGCGCGACGGGCTCTGCCCACCCGTGGCGATGGTGAACGACTCGGCGTTGTCGTTGGCCCGGACGCCGTCGACGATGATGAGCGGGTCATTGGACAGGGAGACGCTGTTCGACCCGCGGATCCGGACGCGGGCGCCGGTCCCCGTCGTGCCGCCGCTCTGCAGGACCGTCACACCGGCGGAACGGCCCTGGAGCAGCGAGGCCATGTTGTTGACCGCCGACATCTCCACCTTCTCGGTGTTGATGGTGCTGACCGCGTTCCCGAGCTCGCGCTGGCGCTGCTCGCGGCCGCTGGCGGTGACCACCAGGCCCCCGATCTCCAGCGCGGAGGAGGTGAGCGTGAAGTTCGCCGTCGCCGTCCCGCCCTGCGGGACGGCCACCGTCTGCGTGCGGGTGTCGTACCCGATCCGGGTGGCGCTCACCTGGACGGAGCCGGAGCGCACGCCCGCGAGGCGGTACGAGCCGTCCTGCCCGGTCACGGCCCGCGCGGTGCCGCCCACCACCAGGACCTGCGCCCCGGCGATCGGCTGCTGCTGCTGGTCCGTGACCCGGCCCGTGATCGTCTCCCCGCCCTGCGCGAGCGCCTGGACGGGGAGACTGGCGACCGCCAGGGCGATCGCGAGAATCCAACGAATCTTCGACATGCTGGCTCCTTGTGTTGCCGGTGACCCATGACCGACAGGGGGAACTGCCGCGGAGGCGGCCATCCCTGCGGCGGGAAGCCGCGGGTGCGCTGCCTTCGCTCGAACCGGGTTCGCCTCCTTCAACCTCCTTTGTCAGAGATGAAGCAGCCGCACTGCACGAGCCGTATGGACGGACAGGACCGGCTCCCCGGGCGCCGTGCGGGACGATGGCGGCGGGGCGCTGCCGCTCGGGACCGCGAAGGCGCCGAGGCCTGCAGGGGCGCGCGGTGAATGGCGCAACAGGTCCCCTGGCAGAGTAACTGCGGCGGCCCGAGCTTGTCAACGGCCTGCACGCGGAAGAAACAAACGGCGCCAGGAGAGGGTCGCTCGGCCGGCAGGGCAGGGCCGGGAAGGGTGCCGCATCTGCCTGAAACCGCTGGACCTGGGAGCCGTAGGGTTGAGCGGCTCCCGCCCCGCGCAGCCGCGGAGGGGCCGACACGCCGGGCCGGCTGCCGGCGGGGCGGCACGAAGTGCTTTGTCGCCCCGGACGCCGGGCGTATCTTGCGGCTCGCGAGGCGAGCTCGCCGCACGGTTATCACCCGAGAGGGGGAGGACGGCATGGTGGACGGGACCCGCAGTTCGCTGGTGGAGCGCATGATGGGCGCGGCGACGCTGAACGTCGCGACGTACGAGGAGGTGGAGGCCGACCGCACGGCGACGGGACAGGCGGCGGCGGTGGTGGCCATCGTGGCGGTGGCCTCGGCCATCGGCGCGGCCGACGGCGGGATCGGCGCCATCATCGGCGGCCTGATCACGGCGTTCGTCGGCTGGCTCATCTGGTCGGGGATCACCTACCTGGTGGGGACCCGCCTCTTCGGCGGCACCGCCGACTGGGGCGAGCTCCTCCGCACGCTCGGCTTCGCCCAGTCGCCCGGGGTGCTCTACGCGCTGGGGATCATCCCCCTGCTGGGCGGGCTGATCCGCTTCGCGGTGATGATCTGGATCCTGGTCGCGGTGATCATCGCCATCCGGCAGGCGCTGGACTTCTCGACCGGGAAGGCGGTGGCGACGGCGCTCGTGGGGCTGGTGGCCTGGATCGCGTTCGCGATCCTGATGGCGATCGTCACCGGCGGCATGGCGCTCCTGGGCGGGCTCTTCACCTGACGCACCGGGGGCGCCGCGCCCGCGGCGCCCCCGGCCGCTCCCTCCTCCGCCTCCCCCGCC
>DASYWD010000235.1 GCA_035936415.1 Longimicrobiaceae bacterium | reverse complement strand
AAGCGGGCCTGCGCCGCCTGATGAGGGTGCTGGACCGGGCGGGGGACGCGGCCGGCGCCCTGCGGGCATACGAGCACTTCGGCACATGGTTGGCGGCCGACCTGGGCGCCTCCCCTTCCGCGGAAACGCAGGCGCTTGCCGAGGAGCTTCGCCGTCGCGCGGGGGCGCCGATGAGCCGTCCCGCCCCACCGCTCTCCGAGGAGCCCGGTGAGGTGGAGCCCCCCGTCCTGCCCGTCCCGGCGTCTCCCCCGCGCCCATCGGCCCCGGCGCCGGCGGGCCGGGTGCCGGGGCGGCGCTGGACGATCGCGGCCGTGGGCGGGGTGGCGGTCCTCGCGGCGCTGTTCGGGTCCGCCGTGCGGGAGCGCGACCCCGGCGAGGTCGGGGCGCCGCGCGCCGAGGTGCACCCGTCCACCCGTTCTGCGGCGGCGTCCGCCCTCTTCAGCGAGGGCCTGCGGGCGCATTACGCCGGAGACGGCGAGGCAGCCAGGCGCCTGTACCGGGCGGCTCTGCGCGAGGACACCACCTTCGCGATGGCGGCGCTGTACGCCGCTTCCGTCGGCGGGGAGGACTACCTGACCATGCTCAACCGCGCGGCCCGGCTGGCGGACCGCTGGTCCCCGGACCGGGAGCGCCTGCTGGTGCGGGGTGCCTGGGCGGAGCAGATGAATCACCCCTCGGGACTGGCGGTCGCGGAAACGCTCGCGATCCGCTACCCGGAGGAGCCGGACGGACAGCTGCTGCTGGGTCGGGCGCTGATCCAGAGAGGGCGGTTCGCCGAGGGGGCCGAACGGCTGCGGCGGGTGATCGCGATGGACACGGCGGGGCTGCGCACGCCGGGCGCCCGCTGCCGGGCCTGCGAAGCGCTGCCGGCGCTGGTTTCGGCTTACCACCACCTCGAGGCGCTGGGCGACGCCGAGCGCCTGATCGAGGAGTGGCGCCGCCTGCAGCCCCACTCCGCCGCGCCCCTCTACAGTCTGGCCGACACGCGCGATACCCAGGGGCGCTACGAGGAGGCGCTCGCGGCGTTGCGTGCGGCGGCGGCGCTGGAAAGCCCGTCTCCCTGGGCGGAGGTGAGGCCGGCGGAAAGCTACCTCCGCGCGGGCAACTACGCTGCGGCCGACGCCCTGCTGCGGACCTTCGTCCGGGAGGGTTCGCCCGAGCACCGCGAGCTCGCGCTCTGGTTCCTGGTCATCAGCCTGCGCCACCAGGGCCGACTCCGCGAAGCGCTCACCGCCGCGGAACGCTACCATCGAGAGTTCCGGAACGAGCTCCCCGCAGCCATCGTCCTGTGGGAGATGGGTCGGCTGCACGAGGCGGCGGCGGCATTCGAACGAATCAGCCGTTCCGGCAATCCCGATGCGCCCCCGAGCGGCCACGCGCGCTGGCGGGCCTGGAGCCTCACGCACCGCGCGGGAGTCGTGGCCGCCCTCGGAGATACGATCGAGCTCCGCTCGCTGACCGATACCATCCAGGTCGTGGGCGCCCGGAGCGCGTACGGCCGCGATCAGAAGCTGCACCACCATGTGCGCGGGCTTCTCTGGTCCGCCCGGGGTCAGCACGACTCCGCGATCGCTGCCTTCCAGCGCGCACAGTTTTCCCCGATCTACGGCTACAACCGCGTCAACCTCGAACTGGCCCGCGCGCTCGTCCGAGCCGGGCGTCCGGCCGAGGCGATCCCGGTGCTGCGGAACGGCCTGCGCACCGGGGTGCAGGCCACCGGGATGTACACCACCATGCCCGTGCTGCACCGCGCGCTGGGTGAGGCATGGATGGCGGCCGGGCGCCCCGACAGCGCCGCCGCCCACTTCCGCTGGACGCTGGCGGCCCACCGCAACGCGGATCCCCAGTTCGCCACGGAGATGGCGCACCTGCGGAATCGACTGGCCAGGCTCGAGGGTATGGCCTCACGGACCCGCTAACGTGCCGTCGGGGCCGCTTGGTTGAGCAGGGAGGCCCCCGTTCTCTGGTGGGAGGCCCTCCCATGCTCAATCGCCCCGCCTCCGAACCGAGGCGCCTCAGCGTAGCAGCTGGGGCACTTTGAATCACCCCGGTTGCCGGAAGCTCCGAATCTCTGGTTGCAGTCAGAACAAGGCCGAAGGCGCCCTCCACCCTTCCGGCCCGCCGAGCTGGCCGGCTGTTCGTCGCGGTAGCAGCTTCGCCCGGGCAGCCAGCCACGCATCGGCTTGCGGAGCCCGCCCGGCCCCTGTGACCCGCGCGCCTCGCCCCGAACGCGCCAGGGGGAACGCCCGACGCTCCGGGACGGTATGGCACGCATAGCAGGCCGGTCGTAGCTTCCGGGTGTACCTTACCGACGGCCTGCGCCGATTCCACCGGGCGCGCTGCTTCGCCTTCCCCTCTCCTCCGGGAGCTTCGTATCGATGTCGACCCGCCGTGCCGGACTCGTGGGCCTTGCCGGGGCCGTCGTCCTGGTCTTCCTCGTCCTCACCCTCGGCCCGGGGGCCGTGGGGTTCACGGTCAACTGGCTCTGGTTCAGGGAGATCGGCTTCGAGGTGGTCTACCGGACGGAGCTGATCACCCGCGCCGCGCTCTTCCTGGGCGTGGGCGCGGTCTCCTTCGCCTGGCTGTACCTGAACCTCCGCATGGCGCAGCGCGGCGCGGTCCTCAACCCCACCGTGCTGCGCCTGGGGATGGGCACCTCGCACGTCAACGTGGCCGAGGTGCTGCGGCGCTTCCGGGTCCCGCTCTCCCTGCTGCTGGCGCTGCTGATCGCCGGCGGCGCGGCGGGGGGGTGGCTGGGAGTTCTCCGGTGGATGCACCGCGTCCCATTCGGGGTGAGCGACCCGGTGTTCGGGCGCGACGTGGGATTCTACGTCTTCACCCTCCCGGTGATCTCCACTGTGCTGGGGATTCTCTTCACGCTCACCGTCCTCGCCCTTCTCCTGGCGGGGCTCCTCTACTGGCTGCGCCGCGACATCATCGTGGCCCCGGGGCACGTGCGCGTGGAGGCCTCCGCGGGGATGCACCTGGGGATGCTGCTGGCGCTCGCCTTCGTGCTCACGGCGCTGACCCTCTGGCTGGTGCGGATCCCCGGACTGCTGTACTCCACCACCGGACCGATGGTGGGGGCCAGCTACACCGACCTGCACGCCACGCTCCCCGCCCTCCGCATCATGGCCGGCGTGGCGCTCGTGGCGGCGGTGCTCGTGGTGGTGGGGGCGGTGCGCCGGGAGCTCTTCCGCTTCGCGCTCATGGCGCTGGGGGGGTACGCCGTCCTCTCCGTCCTGGCGCGGGGCGTGTACCCGGCCGTGATCCAGAACTTCGTGGTGGATCCCACCGAGCTCTCGCGCGAAGCGCCGCAGCTGCGGCACCACATCGCCGCCACGCGGCGCGCCTGGGGGATCGAGAACGTGGAGGTGCGCGACCTCACCGGGGGCGCGGGGCTCACGCTGGCCGACATCCGCGCCAACGCCCCCACCATCGGCAACGTGCGGCTGTGGGACCGGGCGCCGCTGCTGCAGACGTTCGGGCAGCTGCAGGAGATCCGCACCTACTACGACTTCGTCTCGGTGGACGACGACCGGTACTGGATCGACGGAGAGTACCGGCAGGTCCTGCTCTCGCCGCGCGAGCTCAACCCGGCGTCGCTCCCCACGCGCACCTTCATCAACGAGCACCTCACCTTCACGCACGGGATGGGGCTGGCGCTGGGGCCGGTGAACCGGAGGACGGCGGAGGGGCTCCCCGTGCTCTTCATCCGGGACCTCCCGCCGGAGTCCGACGTCTCGCTCCAGGTCACCCGCCCGCAGA
Organism: Longimicrobiaceae bacterium; assembly: GCA_035936415.1. Lineage (NCBI taxonomy): Bacteria > Pseudomonadati > Gemmatimonadota > Longimicrobiia > Longimicrobiales > Longimicrobiaceae > Longimicrobiaceae bacterium. The sequence goes on along the minus strand of DASYWD010000235.1, from coordinate 1,176 downwards.
TCTACTACGGCGAGCTCACCAACCAGGCGGTCTTCGTCCACACCCGGCAGCCAGAGTTCGACTACCCCGCCGGGGAGCAGAACATCTTCACCGCCTACCAGGGCGCGGGGGGCGTGCCGATCGGCTCGTGGCTGCGCCGCATCGTCTTCGCCTCCTACTTCGGCTCCTCCAAGGTGCTGCTCTCGGGAGACCTCACCCGCGAGAGCCGGGTGCTGTACCACCGCAACGTCGTGGAGCGGGCCCGGCGCGCCCTCCCCTTCCTCACCTTCGACGGCGACCCGTACATGGTCATCGACGAGGCGGGGACGCTGCAGTGGATCCTGGACGCGTACACGAAGAGCGAGCGCTACCCCTACGCCCAGCGCCTGGCGGACGGCACCAGCTACATGCGCAACAGCGTGAAGGTGGTGATCGACGCGTACCACGGCAGCGTGCGGGCCTACGTGATGGACCCCGCCGAGCCCATCGTGCGCACCTACGCGCGCGCCTTCCCGGGGATCTTCCGGCCCATCGGTGAGATGCCGGCCGACCTGCGGGCGCACCTCCGCTACCCGGAGGACCTGTACCGCGTGCAGACGACGCTGCACACCACTTACCACATGGACGAGCCGGACGAGTTCTACCACCGCGAAGACCAGTGGCAGATCCCCACGCTGGGCGCGGAGGAGCAGGCCAATCCGTTCGCGTTCATGCGGCGCATCATCATGCGCCTCCCGGACGAGGAGGGGGCGGAGTTCATCTTCATGACCCCCTTCACCCCCCGCCAGAAGGACAACATGGCGGCGTGGATGGTGGCGCGCAGCGACGGCGAGCACTACGGCGAGCTGCGGGTGTACCGCTTCCCCAAGCAGAGCCTGGTGTTCGGGCCGCGGCAGATCGTCAACCGCATCAACCAGGACACCGAGATCTCGCGGCAGATCTCCCTCTGGGACCAGCGCGGGTCGGAGGTGCTCCGCGGAGAGCTGCTGGTGCTCCCGGTGGAGGAGTCGCTCCTCTACGTGCAGCCGCTGTACCTGCGCGCGCAGGGAGGGCAGATCCCGGAGCTGAAGCGGGTGATCGTGGCGTACCAGAGCCGGGTGGTGATGGAGGAGACGCTGGAGGACGCGCTCGCCGCCCTCTTCGGGGGCGCGGGGACCATCCCCCCGCCGGCCGAGGAGCCCGCGGGAGGGCTGGTGC
>DASYWD010000234.1 GCA_035936415.1 Longimicrobiaceae bacterium | reverse complement strand
GCACCGCAGGCACCCGCCGAGCAGCCCGAGGCGAAGGCGAGCCGCCCGAAGCGCGCCCGGAAGAAGCGCGAGAGCGCGGCGGTGGAGACGGCCGCCGCGACGCCCGGGGAGGTGAAGGACTCCCGCCCGGAGCCGTCGACGGAGGAAGCCGCGGCGAAGACGGCGGCCCGCCCGAAGCGCTCCCGGAGCCGTGGCAAGCCGACGGCGGAGGCCGCCGTGGAGCCCGCCCCCCCGGCGGAGCCCACTCCCGCCACTGACGCTGCCACCCCGCCCACACCCGAGAGCGCTGCGGAGCCCGCGCCGAGGCCGAAGCGCCCGCGCGCGCCTCGCCGTACGGCGGCCGTGGAGGCAACGGCGCCGGCCGCAGAGCGGGCGGAGACGCCGGCATCGGCGGACGCGCCGAAGCGGGGGCGCGCCCGTGGGGCCGCCGCGCAGACGCCCGAGGAGTGGCTGGAGGCGGCCCGCGCGCTCTTCGCCGAGGGCACCAGGGCGCTGCGGGAGATCGAGTCCGCGACGCTCCCCTTCGCGCGGGGGCCGTGGACCGAGCTACGGATGCGGTCCGCGGAGATCCTGGCCTGCCTGGAGGGCGGGAAGCCGGGCGGTTCCTGACTGCCCGCGACCACGGCGAGGGCGCCCCTGCACCGGGGGCGCCCTCGCCGCTTTCCTCCCCTCCGCGCCCGCCGCTAGATTGCGCCGCGCGTCTCCGCCCGGTCCGACCCGCCACCCGATCCGATGCCCACACCCGGAAAGATGCTGCGCGCGGCCGCGGCGGTCGCGGTCCTCGCCCTCGCGGCGGGGTGCGGGCGCCCCGCCGAGCGGGAGGGCGAACCGGTGCGGCTCACCCTCTCTGCCGCCGCGTCGCTCCACGAGGTCCTCGCCGAGCTGGCCGACCGCTTCGAGGCGGAGCACCCCGGCACCGAGGTCCGCGTGAACCTGGGCGCATCCGGCGCGCTCCGGCAGCAGATCGAGCAGGGCGCGCAGGTGGACGTCTTCGTCTCCGCCGCCGGGGGGCCGATGGACGCCCTGGCCGCGCGGGGGCTGATCGACCCGGAGACGCGCGCCCCCTTCGCCGCGAACGAGCTGGTGCTGGTGGTCCCCGCGGGCGACGACTCGGAGGTGCGGGGGTGGGCGGACCTCGCCACCCCCGCCGCCCGCCGCGTGGCGCTGGGCGCCCCCGCCTCCGTCCCCGCGGGCGAGTACGCCGTGCAGGTCCTCGGGTCGCTGGGGGTGTACGACGCGGTGCGCGGGAAGGCCGTGTACGCGCAGAACGTGCGGCAGGTGCTCGCCTACGTGGAGTCCGGCAACGTGGACGCGGGCGTCGTCTACGCCACCGACGGCGCCGACTCCGACGGCGTCCGCGTCGTCGCGCAGGCGCCGTCCGGGAGCCACCGGCCCATCGTCTACCCGCTGGCCGTCGTCCGCTCCACCCGGCGCCCGCGGGAGGCGCGCGCCCTCGCCCGCTTTCTCCTGGGCGCCGAGGCGCGCCAGGCGCTGCGCCGCCACGGATTCCGCCTCCCCCCGCCGCCGGATCCCGCGCCGTGACGCTCGACTGGCAGCCCGTCCTCCTCTCGCTGCGCGTCGCCCTCGCCTCGCTCCTGCTGGTGGCGACCGCCGGGACGCTCGCGGCGCGCGCCATGACCCGGCGCGACTTCCCCGGCAAGGACGTGCTCGACGGCCTCCTCGTCCTCCCGCTGGTCCTCCCGCCCGTGGTGACGGGCTTCCTGCTCCTGGTGCTCCTGGGGCGCAACGGCCCCGTCGGCGCGCTGCTGGAGCGCGCCTTCGGCGTGCAGCTCGTCTTCACCCTGCACGCCGCCGTGCTCGCTGCGGCGGTGGTGTCGTTCCCGCTGATGTACATGAGCGCCAAGGCCGCCTTCCAGGCCGTGGACCGCCGGCTGGAGGACGCCGCGCGCACCCTGGGCGCGGGGGAGGCGCGCGTCTTCGCCACCGTCACCCTCCCGCTCGCCTGGCCGGGGCTGGTGGCGGGGACGACGCTGGCCTTCGCGCGGGCGCTCGGGGAGTTCGGGGCCACGGTGATGGTGGCCGGCAACATCCCGGGGGAGACCACCACCGTCCCGCTCGCGATCTACTTCGCCGCCGATGCGGGGGAGATGCGGACGGCCGGAGCCTACGCGCTCCTCATCAGCGCGGCGAGCATGGCGATGGTGGTGGGGCTGAATGCCTGGACCCGGCGGCGCGTGCCGGGGTGGCGGAAGGGCGGGCGGCGTGCTTGAGGTGCGGGCGCGGAAGCGGCTCCCGGACTTCGTCCTGGAGGTGGACTTCACGGTGCGCGACGAGGTGCTGGTCCTCTTCGGCCCCTCCGGGGCGGGGAAGACCATGACGCTGCGGCTGGTCGCCGGGCTGGAGCGCCCCGACGCCGGGGAGATCGTGCTGGACGGGCGGACGCTGGTCTCCCGCGAGCGGCGCGTGTGGGTCCCCCCGCGGGAGCGGCGCTGCGGCTTCGTGTTCCAGGACCTGGCCCTCTTCCCGCACCTGGACGTGCGCGCCAACGTGCTCTTCGGCGCCCGCGCGGAGGGTGCGGAGGCGCGCGAGCGGCTGGAGCGCCTCCTCGCCCGCTTCCGCATCGCCCACCTGGCGCGCCGCTACCCCGCCGAGCTCTCCGGCGGCGAGGCGCAGCGGGTGGCGCTCGCGCGCGCCCTGATGAGCGACCCCGCCGTGCTCCTGCTGGACGAGCCCTTCTCCTCCCTGGATGCCGACACCCGCCGCGCCGTGCAGGACGAGGTGCTGGCCGCCCACGACACCTGGCGCATCCCCTTCGTCTTCGTCACCCACGACCGCGAGGAGGCCGAGAGGCTGGGCGACCGGATGGTGTTCATCCGCGAGGGGCGGATGGTGGAGGGCTAGGGAATAGGAAACGGCCCGCAACGGCGGCCCCCTCCCCCGGCCCCACCCTGCAGGCGAGAGGCGGGCACGACACGACGCCCCCACCGGGATATCCCGGCGGGGGCGCCTGACTCCCGCACTTCGCACCTCGCACTTCCTATCCCAGCACCGTCAGCCTCCCCGGCAGCACCTTGATCTCCAGCTCGTGCGCGGCTTCCGAGAGGATCTCGCCATCGGCGTGGACGGGGAGCGGGTCCGGGCTGGTGACGCGGATGCGGCGGGCGCGGAGCATCCGCACCCTCGGCCGTCCCACGTGCGTCCCGCGCATCACGCGGGGGAGGAGGTCCAGGATCCCCAGCGTGCCGAGCGCGTCGGCGACGGCCACGTCCAGCTCGCCGTCGTCGATCCGCGCCGCCGGGCAGATCCAGAACCCCCCGCCGTGGCACCCGCCGTTCGCCGCGGTCACCAGCGTCAGCGGGCCGTCCGCCACCAGGACTCCGTCCAGCTCCACCCGCATCCGGGGCGGGCGGAAGCGGGGGAGCACCCGCGCCAGCGCCCACAGGTAGATGGCGATCCCGCGCAGGCGCCGGACCTTCGCGGCCTCGATCCCCACCCGCGCGTCCAGCCCGATCCCCACGCCGTTGGTGAAGAAGCGGTCCCCCACGCGTCCCGCGTCCACCCGGCGCGGGGTGGCCTGCAGGAGCCGGCGCGTGGCGGCGGCGGCGTCCGTGGGGGCGCCCACCAGCTTGGCGAAGTCGTTGCCGCTCCCCACCGGGACGATCCCCATCGGCACGGTGGGCCCGTCCCCCGCCTCGCGGAGCAGCCCGTTCGCCACCTCGTGCACCGTTCCGTCGCCCCCGGCCGCCACGACCGCCGTCCACCCCTCGCCCGCCGCGCGCAGGGCGATCTCGGTCGCATGCCCCCGCGCCTGCGTGGGCACGACGTGGTGGCGGACGCCGGCCGCTTTCAGCACGGAGCCGATCGCGCTGCCCGCACGCGCCGCGGCGCCCCGCCCCGCGGCGGGGTTGAGGATCACGAGATAGCGGGCTGAATCCACGGAACGGGGAGGAGGAGGCGTGCACGCCAGCGGGAGGGGACCGTCCACGGGATTGTATCGCCCCGCGCGCCCATGGACAATGCCGCTCCAGCGCCGGTCGCGTGAGGGATGCGAGCCCGTCAGGGGCGAGACTCCGCGGCTGTTTGCGGAGGCTCGCCGCCGTTGAGCACGGTCGTATCGTGCTCTACGGCGCCGCAGCCCGACCCCGGCGAAGCCGGGGGCACGCCCAACCCCCGCCGGTCCAGCCATACGAAAAGAGCCGGGACCCATCACGAGGATCCCGGCTCTCCAATCTCAGCTCAGGCAGAACCCTGCCGGCTCACCGGTGGATGATGGGATCCGGCACGCCGTCCGGGTCGCCGCAGGCGAAGCCGCTCGTGTTGGCCTTGCCGAGGAGCAGGACGCCGGCCGCGTGCGGGGCGGCCATCGAGGTGCCGCTCATGGTGGTGGTGCCGCCGCCCTTGCGGGTGGAGAGGATGCTCGCGCCCGGGGCCGCGAAGTCCACGCCCAGCCCGTAGTTGGACCAGGAGGTCAGGCAGTCGTTGGTCCCGATCGCGGAGATGGTGAAGACGTTCGGGCCGTTGACCCGGGCCGGGGTGTACTTGCTCGCGTCGTCGCCGTCGTTCCCGGCCGCGATCGTGAAGATGATCCCCTTGGCCGCCGCGTCCAGGACCGCCTTCTCCAGCGTGGCGTTGGAGCCGCTGCCGCCCAGGCTCATGTTGGCCACCTCGCCGGCGACGCCGTTGGCCGCCACGAAGTTGACGCCGTTGACGACGCCCTCCCAGGTGCCGCTCCCGCTGTTGCCGAGCACGCGCACCGAGCAGACGTAGGCGTTGGCCGCCACGCCCACCACGTCGATCCCGTTGTTCTTGGCGGCGATGGTGCCGGCCACGTGCGTGCCGTGCCCGTTGCCGTCGCTCGGGTCGCGCCCGGCGTAGTGGACGTGGCAGTTGCGGCTGGTGTTCAGGTCGGCGTGGGCGAGGTCGATGCCGGAATCGATGACCCAGGCCGTCTTCCCGGTGCCGTCGCCGGCCCCGCCGATCCGGGTGATCCCCCAGGGCGTCGTCTGCCCGCCGCCTCCGCCGCCGCCCGGGCGGGCGTTCCCCTCCACCGGCCGGATGAGCGAGACGGGCCCGTCCTTCTCCACCAGCGCCACGCGCGGGTCGTTCCGGACGGCGTCCACGTGCGCGGCCGGGATCACGGCGGAGAAGCCGCGTGCCGCGTGCTGGCGCACGTAGCGTAGCATGAAGCCGCCGTTGCGCGCCATCTCCGCGGCCGTGCTCTGCACGTCCACCCCGTCCCGGAAGGTGACCAGGTAGATGGGCGCGTTCTCGGACTGCGCGGCGCTGGGCCCGGCAGCCTCCGGAGCCAGGGTGGGAGCCTCGTCGCAGGCGGCGAGACCAAGTGCGGTGACGAGCGCAGCCAGGGGGATCGTGCGGCGCATGTACAGCCTCCTTGGTTGGGTGGGCGCCCGCGTCCCCCTTCCCGTGTGGAAGGGGGTGCGGCCGTCCCGGACGGGTCCGCGGCCGGTCGCCGGCCGACTGCCCTCGGCCGCGGCAACATCGGGTCCGACCCGTGCCGCCGGAGCCTAACGCCATGCTGTCCAATCACTTCGGGGGTTTCGGGGCGCTCGCCCCGGCCCTGGACAACTGCACCAGAATGGTGCAGTTGGACGAGAGGGTGTACCAGCATGGTGCACCGTTTCGTGTCAGAAAGTGCCGTAAAATAGGCGGAGTATGGGTGGTGGAGGGTGCCCGCGGGATCAGTTCCCGGAGACGAGGGTACACGGGACGGTTTCCCGCCGCCAGCCGCTCCGGGGTGGGTCCGAGCCGGGGTCGCATGCCCCGCGCCGATCGTTCCCGTCCAGACGGAATCCGTTCGAACTTGAGCATCGCAGCCGAGAGCGTTCCAGCGGCAGTCTCCCAGCCGGAGCGGCGCTGGCGATGGGTGTCCCCGGCGGTCGGGGCGGCGCTCCTGGTGGCCGCGGTGTGGGTGCTCAACGAGGAGCTGCGCGAGGTCCGCTACCGCGAGGTGGTGGCGTCGCTCCGCGCCCTGCCGCCGCTGCGCGTCCTCCTCGCCCTCCTGGTCACCGCCCTCAACTACGCCATCCTCACCGGCTTCGACCTGCTCGCCTTCGAGTACATCGGCAAGCGGGTGCACGGGTGGAAGGTGGCGCTGGCTTCGTTCACCGGGTACGCCGTCAGCAACAGCGTGGGGTTCGCGCTGATCTCCGGCACCTCGGTGCGCTACCGCTTCTACTCCCGGTGGGGGCTCACCTCGGGGGAGCTGTCGCAGGTCGTCCTCTTCTACTTCGGCACCTTCTGGCTGGGGCTGCTGGTGCTCGGCGGGTGGAGCCTGGCCTTCGACCCGCACCCCGGGCTCATGCAGCTCCCCGGGAGCGCGCTGGTCCGCCCCATCGGGGTGCTCCTCCTCCTCCTGGCGGCGGGGTACGCGGCGGCGGCGGCGCTGCACCGGGCGCCGCTGCGCCTGGGGCCGCTCACCATCCCCTTCCCCCCGCCCCGGCTGGTGGCGGGGCAGTTCGTGCTCTCCATGGCGGACTGGGCGCTGGCGACGGGGATCTTCTACTTCCTCCTCCCCCCCAGCGAGCTCTCCTTCGGCGAGCTGCTGAGCGCCTTCCTGGCCGGGCAGATCCTGGGGCTCCTCAGCCAGGTCCCCGGCGGGCTGGGGGTGTTCGAGGGGACCATGATGCTCCTCCTCCGCCCGCACCTGCCGGCGGAGCAGATCCTCTCGGCGCTGGTTCTCTACCGCGTCTTCTACTACCTGATCCCGCTGGCGGCGGCGCTCGTCATCCTGGTGGCGGACGAGGTCCGGCAGCGGCGGCAGCACCTGGCCCGGCTGGGGGGCGCATTCGGGGCGCTCACCCGTCAGCTCGCCCCCAAGGTGCTCTCCGTCTTCACCTTCCTGTCGGGGGCGCTCCTCCTCTTCTCCGGCGCCACGCCCACGGCGCAGGGGCGCATCACCTGGCTGGGCGGCTTCGTCCCGCTGGCGATCACGGAGGCTTCGCACTTCCTGGCGAGCGTCGTCGGGGTGGGGCTCCTGGTGGCCTCCCACGGGATCGCGCGGCGGCTGGATGCCTCCTACTACTTCGCGGCGGCGGGGCTGGCGGTGGGGATCGCGGCGTCGCTGCTCAAGGGGGCGGACTACGAGGAGGCGCTCCTCCTGGCGCTGGTCCTGGCGGCGCTGGTCCCCAGCCGCGCGGAGTTCGACCGCAAGGCCGCCTTCTTCGCGGCGCGCTTCTCCCCCGGGTGGATCGTGGCGGTGCTCGCGGTGATCGGGGCCTCCGTCTGGCTGGGATTCTTCGCCTACGAGCACCTGGAGTACACGGACGACCTGTGGTGGGAGTTCGCGGCGGACCGGAGCGCGCCGCGCTTCCTGCGCGCCTCGGTGGGCGCCACGATGGCGGTCCTCGCCTTCGGCGTGATGCGGCTCCTCCGGCCGGCGCCCGCGGAGGTGGTGCTCCCCACGGACGAGGAGCTGGCGGCGGCGGAGGCGGTCATCGCGCGGCAGCGGTCCACTGTCCCCTACCTGGCCTACCTGCGCGACAAGACCCTCCTCTTCAACGAGGCGCGCGACACCTTCCTCATGTACGCGGTGCAGGGGAAGAGCTGGGTGGCCATGGGCGACCCGGTGGGGCCGCCCTCCGGCGCGCCGGAGGTGATCCGTGCCTTCCTGGGGCGCTGCGACGACTTCGGCGGCGACCCGGTGTTCTACCAGGTCACGCGCGACCGCCTGCACCTGTACGCGGACTTCGGCCTCACCTTCGCCAAGCTGGGCGAGGAGGCGTACGTACCGCTGGACGCCTTCTCGCTGGAGGGCGCCGCGAGCAAGCCCTTCCGGCTGGTCCTGAACCGCTTCGCCCGCAGCGGCGCGGAGTTCCGCATCGTTCCACCGGAGGAGGTGCCCGCCCTGCTCCCGGAGCTGCGCTCCGTGTCGGACGAGTGGCTGCGGAGCAAGGACGTCTCGGAGAAGGGGTTCTCGCTGGGGTTCTTCGACGCGGGCACGCTGTCGCGCTTCCCCGTCGCCGTGGTGGCCGAGGAGGGCCGCATCACGGCCTTCGCGTCGGTGTGGCCCGGGCCGGGGGGGGAGGAGCTGTCGGTGGACCTGATGCGCTACCGGGCGTCGGCGCAGAAGGACGTGATGGAGGCCATCTTCCTCCAGCTCATGCTCTGGGGGAAGGAGCAGGGATACCGCCGCTTCAGCCTGGGGATGGCGCCGCTCTCGGGGCTGGAGGTCTCCGCCGTGGCGCCGGCCTGGACGCGCCTGGGCCACTTCCTCTATCAGCAGGGCGGCGCCCTCTACAACTTCCAGGGGCTGCGCGCCTACAAGGAGAAGTTCCACCCGGTGTGGGAGCCCCGCTACCTCGCCCACCCGGGCGGGCTGGCGCTGGCGCGCATCCTGGCGGACGTGTCGGCGCTGGTGGCGGGCGGGTACCGGAGGATCTTCCCGTGAGCGCGGCGGGGAAAGCGGGGGCGGACGAGGGGCGCGAGGTCGAGACCAAGCTGATCGTCCGTGTCCGGGCGCCCGCGGGTGGTGGTGGAATCAGTCGTGGCGCTGGACTCGCTGGGGGTATACCGGCTGGTGGGCCGCGGGGAGCTCCGCCTGCGCGACGTCTACTACGACACGCCGGACGGCGAGCTGGTGCGCCGCCGCGCCGCGGTCCGGCGCCGAAACGCTGCCGGGCCCGCCCTGCGCGGCAGCTCGCTGCCCCTCCGTTCCCCTGGATGCAGACGCATTGACGATTCAGGGTACTCAGTACTACAGTTACGTATCGTGAACGCGATCCCTGAGACCCGCTATCTCGAGTTCGTCTACATTGATCTTTTCGAGCGCACCCGCAAGGGCGTGCTGACTGACGAAGAGGTCAGGGCTGTGGAGGACGAGCTGCTGGAGCGTCCCACGCGCGGCGATGTCATGGAAGGCACTGGGGGTGTGCGGAAGATTCGCGCCGCACAGGAGGGACACGGCAAGAGTGGGAGCGCGCGGGTGGCGTACCTGTACGTCGAGAAGTGGGCCTCAGTCTTCTTCATGCTCGCATTTCCCAAGAACGTGCAGGGCAACCTTACCTCGGAGCAGAAGAAGATCGTTCGGGACGAGGTGGCGAGGATCAGGGCGGAGGAGTGGCCGCGCAGGAAGCGCAAGAGGTAGGACGAGGAGAAAGGAGAGCCAGGATGGCCGGCGAGAACGAGGACCGCATCGAGGTCACGGAGGAGAACTTCGGGGATCTTCTGATCCAGGGGCTCCGAGAGGTCCATCAGGTCGTCCGTGGGGAGGCGGAGCCCGCCCGCCGGGTGCGCCGGACCGTGACGGCTCGGGAAGCCGACGTGCGTCCCCCACAGGCCTACACGGGCGCCAAGATCCGGCGGATCAGGGAGGGGATGGGCGTCTCCCAGAACGTCTTCGCACGCGTCCTGAACGCGAGTCCGGACACGGTGAAGGCGTGGGAGCAGGACAAGCGGCAGCCCGACGGCATGGCGCTCGCCCTGCTGGAAGTGGCGGATCGGCACCCGGAGGCCCTGATGGATCGCGTGCGGAAGAAGGCGAAGCGCACCCGCCGGTGACGGCCACACCGCCATCGTAAACGCCACCGCCTGGATTCCGATCCGGGGCCCGACCGGTCCTGGTATCCCGCAGAGGGTCGGCGATCCAGCAGGAGAGGCAGGGGTCTTGCGGGGCGGGTGAGGCTCGGCCGACGGGCCCGGATCCGGAGCAGCAGAGATGTCGCGAGCCTTCGTGAAGGAAGACGCCGGGGACCACGTCCCGCCGGGGCTGTTCGGGCTCCCGCCGCGGGACGATCCCGGCTTCGACGCCGCGGCCGCGCGCGCGCTCGTCGAGGCGGCGCGCGACGCGAACACGCCGAGCGCCGAGGCGGCCACCGGCTACCGCTGGGGCGAGCCCCGGCTGCGTCCGCACGTCCGGCGGCTCCTCCGGGAGGCCGAGGCGCTCCCGGACGAGGAGCAGGACCTGCGCTACGTCCGCGTGGCCCGGCGCTTCCTGGACGTGGGGTAGCCGCGGAGATGGAACCTGGCAGGAGGGTGGTACGATGGACGAAGTGATCGACGTGCGGGAAGAGGTCGCCAGCGCGCTCACCCACGGGCTCGGCGTGGTCGCCAGCGCGGCGGGAGGCGCGGTGCTCGTCACCCTGGCGGCGCTCTACGGCGACGCCTGGCAGGTGGTGGGGGCGTCCGTGTTCTGCGGCTCGCTGGTGCTGCTCTACACCGCCTCCACGCTGTACCACGCGGTGCGGCACCGGATCGCGCGCGCCCGGCTGCAGGTGTTCGACCACTGCGCCATCTACGTGCTGATCGCCGGCACCTACACGCCCTTCACGCTGGGCGTGCTGCGCGGCGCGTGGGGGTGGTCGCTCTTCGGGGTCGTGTGGGGGCTCGCGGCGGCCGGGGTGGTGTTCAAGCTCTTCTGCACCGGGCGCTTCCGGCGCCTCTCCACCTTCATCTATCTCGCGATGGGGTGGCTGGTCGTGGTGGCGACCGGGCCCATGCTGCGCGCCCTGGAGCCGTCCACGGTGCTATGGCTGGTGGCGGGCGGGCTCACCTACACGGCCGGCACCTACTTCTACCTCAACCGCCGCATCCGCTACTCGCACGCCATCTGGCACCTGTTCGTGCTGGGCGGGAGCGTCTGCCACTTCGTCGCGGTGCTCTCGCAGGTGCTCCCGCCCTCGGGGAGCTGACCGCGCGACGGCGGCGCCGGGGTTGCCAGCCGGGGCCGCCGGAACGACCTTTCGGGTCAACGCCTTAGCCGCCACTCCCGAGGTCCCCGATGCCCGATCGCAACCCCTCCCGCCCCGAAGCCCCGCGCACCGGCAAGCCCGCCGGCGGCCTCCCGGCCGTCGCGAGCTCCATGCGGCACCTGGCGCACGAGAAGGCGCTCGTCCCCGGGCTCAACGCGCTGCGCGTCCTCAACCAGGTGGACGGCATCGACTGCCCCGGGTGCGCCTGGCCGGAGCCGCGGGAGCGCTCGTGGGCGGAGTTCTGCGAGAACGGCGCGAAGGCCATCGCCGCCGAGGCCACGGGGAAGCGGGTGACGCCGGAGTTCTTCGCGCGCCACACCGTCGCCGAGCTGCGCGCGCAGAGCGACTACTGGCTGGAGCAGCAGGGGCGCGTCACCCACCCGGTGATCCGCCGCGCCGGGAGCGACCGCTTCGAGGCCATCTCGTGGGAGGATGCGTTCGCGCGCGCGGGCCAGTTCCTCCGCTCCCTCGACGACCCCGACCAGGCGGCCTTCTACACCTCCGGCCGCACCAGCAACGAGGCGGCGTTCCTGTACCAGCTCTTCGGGCGGATGTACGGGACCAACAACTTCCCGGACTGCTCCAACCTCTGCCACGAGTCCAGCGGCGTCGCGCTGAAGCGCACCATCGGGCTGGGGAAGGGGGCGGTGCAGCTCGCCGACTTCGAGAAGGCCGAGGCCGTCTTCGTCATCGGCCAGAACCCGGGGACCAACCACCCGCGGATGCTCACCGCGCTGCAGGAGGCGCGGCGGCGCGGGGCGGAGATCGTCAGCATCAACCCGCTGCGGGAGCGCGGGCTGGAGGCATTCATCCACCCGCAGGACGTGGCCGCCACGCTGCTGGGCTCCGGCAGCCCCATCTCCACCGTGTACCTGCAGCCCCTCCCCGGCTCCGACGTGGCGGTGCTCAAGGGGATCATGAAGCACGTGCTGGAAGCCGAGGACCGCAACCCCGGCCGCGTGCTGGACCACGGCTTCCTCCGCGCCCACACCGTCGGGCTGGACGAGCTGGTCGCCGACCTCCGCGCCACCCGCTGGGAGGACATCCAGGCGCAGTGCGGGCTCACGGAGGAGGAGATCCGCCGCGCCTCGGAGGTGTACGTCCGCTCGCGCGCCACCATCGTCTGCTGGGCGATGGGGCTCACGCAGCACGAGAACGCGGTGGACAACGTCGTCGCCTGCTCCAACCTGCTGCTGCTCCGGGGGAACATCGGCCGGCCGGGGGCGGGGCCGTGCCCGGTGCGCGGCCACAGCAACGTGCAGGGCGACCGCACCATGGGGATCCACTTCGCCCCGCCCGCGGAGCTCCTGGACGCGCTGGAGCGCGTCTTCGGCTTCGCGCCGCCGCGCGAGCCGGGGCTGGACGTGGTGGGCTGCATCCACGCCATGAACGAGGGGCGGGTCCGCTTCTTCATGGCCATGGGCGGCAACTTCCTGCAGGCCTCGCCCGACACGGAGACCACCGCGGAGGCGCTGGGGCGGGTGGAGCTGGCGGTGCACGTCACCACCAAGCTGAACCGGACGCACCTGGTGGCCGGGCGGGAGACGATGATCTGGCCCTGCCTGGGGCGCACGGAGCTGGACGTGCAGGCCTCCGGGCCGCAGCTCGTGACGGTGGAGGACTCCATGAGCGTGGTCCACCCCTCGCGCGGCCGGAACGCCCCCGCGTCGCCCCACCTGCGGAGCGAGCCCGCCATCGTCGCGGGGCTGGCGAAGGCCGCGCTGGACCCGGTCCCCTCCGTGGACTGGGACGCCCTGGCCGCCGACTACGACCGCATCCGCGACGCCGTGGAGCGCACCATCCCCGGCTTCGACGACTACAACCGGCGGGTGCGCGAGCCGGGCGGCTTCGTGCTGCGCCACCCCGCCGCGCACCGCGAGTGGAAGACCGCTACCGGGAAGGCGGAGCTGGTCGCGGTCCCCCTCCCCGACGTGCGCCTGGAGCCGGGGGAGCTGCGGCTCTTCACCATCCGCTCGCACGACCAGTACAACACCACCATCTACGGCCTGGACGACCGCTACCGCGGCATCTCCGGCGAGCGCGACGTGGTGTTCATGCACCCGGACGACATCGCCGAGCGCGGGGTGCGCCCCGGCGGCCGCGTGGACCTGCGCTCCCGCGCCGCCGACGGGCGGGAGCGGGTGGCCCGCGCCTTCCGGGCGGTGGCGTACGACGTCCCCCGCGGGAGCGCGGCGGCGTACTTCCCGGAGGCCAACGTCCTGGTGCCGGTGGGGATGACCGCGCGGGGGAGCAACACCCCCTCGTCCAAGATGGTCCCCGTCACCGTGACCCCCGCCGCGGTGGAGCCCGGCGTGCCCCCGGACGGCGCCGCCGCGCTGGCGCTCGCCGGGGACTGAGGTGCGCAGGGGGAGCACCTCCCGCCGCCCGGTCGAGGAGGTGGTCCT
>DASYWD010000233.1 GCA_035936415.1 Longimicrobiaceae bacterium | reverse complement strand
CTAGGGTGTGTCTGACGGATCAGAGCCAGAGCACAATGCAGGCAAGAAGCACCCCGGCCAGGTAGTTGTAGCCGCGCTTATCGTAGCGAGTGGCAACCGCGCGGAAGTCCTTGAGGCGGTTGATGCAGCGCTCGACCACGTTGCGGCCCTTGTAGGCTTGCGAATCGAAGGCCGGAGGTCGGCCTCCACGCGAGCCCTTGGCCAGGCGATGCTTCTTCGCATCCTCGCGCTCGGGGCAGACCATCCGAATGCCCCGCCGGCGCACGATCCGCCGCTGTTTGCGGGCTCCGTAGGCGCGATCCAGCCGCAGACTCCGGGGACGCTTGCGGGGCCGGCCCTTCTTGCGAGGCACATGAATAGCGTCGAGCACCGGCTCGAGTTGCGTGCAGTCGGCCACCTGCCCGGCAGTGACGACCACCGAGAGGGGGCGCGCTTTGCCTTCCGCGCAGACGTGGAGCTTGCTCGTGATCCCCCCGCGGGAGCGGCCCAGCCACTCCGACCTCAGCCGCCCCTTTTTTCCGCCTGGGCCGGCTGCTTGCGGGCCCCGGCGGCACTGCGGTGCGCCTTGACGTGCGTCGAGTCCAGCGCGGCCGAGTCCCAGTCCAGGTCGCCCCGGGCTTCCGCCTCGGCTTGCAGGATCTGCAGCAGACGGGCCCAGGTGCCATCGCGACCCCAACGCACGAAGCGGTCGTAGCAGGTCTGGTACGGACCGTACCTCGCGGGGATGTCGCGCCAGGGGGCGCCGGTCCTTAGTCGCCAGAGGATCCCGTTGATCACCCGGCGGTGATTACTCCAGGCCTGCCCCTTTTTCGCGTTGCCAGGCAGGTGCGGCGCGAGAGCGCGCCATTGTGCTTCGGTTAAGTCGGTGCGTGCCATGCAGCTAAGCTAATACCGACCCGGTTCCGTCAGACAGACCCTAGTCGAGCTGGTCGCCGGCGCGCAGCACGAGGTGATCCTCGGTGCACCCTATGCCCAGTCGGGTGCCCTCAGTGCAGGCCCACTCGCAAACGCGCTGGATGCAGCGCTTCGCCGGGGCGTGCGCGTGGACTGGGTGAGCACTCCCGCGGCGCTGCCGGCGCTCCGGATCCGCGCGGGGAGTGCCGGCGTGCTCCGCTTCTATCAGCCCGAGGGGCGCCTCCTCGCCGAGCCCGGAACGCTCGGATCTCACGCCAAGTTCCTAGTGGTGGACGAGGCCCACGCCTACGTGGGTAGCGCGAACTTCACCGGGCGGGGTTTTCGTGACCAGCTCGAGATGGGGTTGCTCGTTCATGGGGAGCCCGCACGCGAGATTGCGCGCTTCTGGCGCTACGCGATCGAGATCGGACTCCTCGTTGAAGTTCGAACCTAATTTGGTAAGTAAGCGTGTCTAGGCCATAGGGCAGCGCGCCGAGGAACGCCGCCTTAATGAGACACACGTCTGGGTGGAAGGCGGCGTTAGGCCGAGCCGCCGAACTGGCGAGATGCGAGCAGGGCTGAGAGCGCCCGGTCCAGCCAGAGGCTCTCCGGGACGGTTTCGAAATGCGCGATCCGGTTGCGGATGTCGACCAGCACAGAGAGCGCCTCCATCATCCAGGAGGGCAGTCCGGTTGGGCGCTGGCGCACCTGTCGCAGCACATGGCTGAGTTCCAGATCGCGCCGATCACGGATCTCCTCTGCCGCTGGGTGTGGGCGATAGGGCACGATGAGACGATCCCCCAGCGCATCAATCAGCGAGCGCCGCCGCTCCTCGACGAAAGGGAAGAGCACTCCCACCTGACCTGCCCAAACGCGGTGGCCCACTTCCTCGCCGCAACCCAGGGGAGCCAGCGCCGCGGAGTGGATCCGCTTCTGACCCTCAATCTCGCACAAGGCGCCCGAGCACCAGCGGGCGGTATCACACACGTCCATACCCTGCGACCAGCCGCGCTCTCGGGCAACCTCGGCCAGGATGGGCTCCGGGGCCAAGACACGCTCGTTCGGCTCATCAGCAAGCCGGAGGGCTAGTTCCGGGTCCCACAAAGCAAGACGCGCGATAACGGAAGCCATTACGCGCCTGGGTATTGGGCCTTCCCCGCGATCTCTCAGTAGGTAGGAGGCCCAGAGGACCATGTCCGTCTCGCCGACGACGCCGTCCCAGGACCGAACGCCCAAGGCAACGCCGCCGGCTAGGGTCTCCCGCGCGGCGGCGCCGCGCAGGAGCAGGCAGATGCGCGAGCGCGCGAACGGCGCCACGGCGCGAACCCGCTCGTCGTACTCAATCAGAAAGCCGCACCAGTCTCCTGCGGCCTCGGGGGATGTGGTCTCGATCATCACCCCGTGGCCACGGAACCGAGACGACTCCACGAGTGTCCGGCATGTGCGCGGCGCCTCGGGCGGGAGGTCTGGATCGAAGTACTCGAGCAGGGCGGCCGCGGGCTCACCCGGCAGGTCGCGAGGCACGACGAAACGGCGCCAGTCGAGGTCGACCAAGCGCCGAATCTCACCGTCCACCCCGTTAGGGGTGTGCTCCGGGAGGCGGAGCACCAGGCTCATTCCCTCCCGGAGGTCGTCACCGGCCGTGTCCAGGAAGGTGCTAGGCCCGGGCAGGCTCCACCAGAAGTCCGGCATCCAGGCCGCTCACCTTTAAAAGGAGATTGACGGTTTCGTCCAGCTGCCAGGTCTCGCCAGCCACCGGCCAGGCCAGGCTCAACGAGTCCAGCCAGGCCAGCACCTGCTGGACTGCAGGGAGTGGCATCTCCGCCACCAGCGCGAGGTCCTCCGCAGTCGACGGCCCCGCAGCAAGTAGTGAGAGCACCGATGCGGCTTCTGGCCGCTCCAGGCCGAACGCAGCCTTCCGGGCTGCGACGGTCCGCGCGTCGTTCCATGTGGCCTCGAACGAAAGCATCTCGCGGTCCCAGCGACCAGGCGCGTTCGGCGAGAGCATGCCCATCAACTCGTAGTTGAGGTATGGCCATCCGCCAGTGTGGCTGAGGAACGTTCGGAGATAGTCGTGCGCCAGCTTTGCCGGTACCTGGAGGTCGTCGAGCCAGGCCCGGAGTGCGCTCTCAAGCCAGGGGCGAAGACTAATCGAGACGATCTTCCGCTGTCGGCAGAGCGACGCCCACCCAGCCGAATCCGGGCCCAGGAGCTGCCACGCGTGTTGCGGGTCGGCGACGAAGAGCACACGTACGAAGTTGGTCTTGGACTTGAGCGCCGCCACCTTCTGCGCCGCGTCACGTACCCACTGCTCCGTCCACGGACAATCCGCGCCTACCATGAGCAGCGTGACCCCATGGGGTGCTCGGTTGTTCAGCCCGTCCAGTTCGCGGCGGAACGCGGCGCGGTCAAAGATGCCGGTGAGTGGCACGAAGAACCGCTCTCCCATAACCTGGGGCAGCCCCGCTCCGAGGTCCGACAGCCCCGCAGCCTCGGTACCGAAGGCGACCACCACCCCGTTTTCCCGGCGCTGCACCTCCGACTCCTGTAGCGCTGTGAGCGGACTCCGCAGGTAGTCTGGCCGCCTGGGCGCCTGGATCGGGCGGCGGAAGGACTGCGCCTCATAGGCGGCAGGAGCCTCCTGCTCCGCAAGCGTGACCAGCGCCGCATCGATGTCCTCCGGGGTGCCGAGCAGGAGCCCGACGTTCCCTGTGCGCATTCGGTAGCGGCCCGCGTCGGTCTGCCGCAGGATACCAAGACCCACCATCTCGTCCAGCAGTGCCCGGAACGTGTCCTCCGAGCGATCCTCGGCAAAGCCCTGGTCCCACCACTCAAGCGCCAGCGTGCGGAGCTTCGAGGGCAAGAAGCCCTGGCGCAACATGTCCGGGCCTGCCGCGTGCCCGTAGTGTGCGATGAGAAGCGCCAGCAGACGGTAGCGCGGGTCCAGATCCAGCGTCCAGTGGAAGCGCTCACGGATCCGCTGCCAGAGTTCTTGGCTCTGGTACGCATCCTCGACATGCTTGGCCGTGATCACGTACGGGGGCCCAGCCCGGCTGTCGAAGAGCTCGAGGTTGGGCCGATTCACGTGCTTGAGCAGCTGCTGGCAGTAGAGCTGAAGTAGGCTCGGGTAGTAGTTGGTCTGGCTGAGGATCCGCACCACGAGGTCTTCGGACTCGAAGCGGTAGCCGACGGCCGCGAGAGGCTCGCGGACTAGGTCGCGCGCTTGGCGCCACTCCAGATTCTCGAAGAGCGGCCCGATGCAGCGCGGCTCGCCGAGGTGTGCAAGCGGGTTGTTCCCGATCCGGGTAGTGCGCTGCACGTTGTGTAGACCAGCAAGAACCACCTTGAAGCGCCGGTCCGTCTGCTCCATCAGCTTCTTCAGGCCCAGCACGAAGACAAAGTCCTGGTCGCCTTCTAAAAAGCGGTCGGACTCGTCGAGCAGGATGAGCACGCGGCGATTGGCCTGGTCGGAGATCCATGTGCGGATCTCGGAGTAGACCCGATCCGGGTTCACGTGGTTGGAAAGAGAGGTGGGGAAAACCCCGAACTCCTTCAGCTTCTCGGCTAGCAGCGGGAGCAGGTCCTCCAGCGGCCGGTTGAACCCGATCCCCTCGGCCTTGAGGTCCAGGTAGAGCGCCACGCGACCCACCGCCGGGTCGTGGAAGCGGCGTTCCACGTCCCGGAGCAGCGCCGTCTTGCCGAGCTGTCGCCCACCGTATATGAAGCAGGAGCCGTATGGGTCGACGATCTTCTCGCGGTCTTCCTCGCGCCCGTAGAAGACCTCCGGCGGGACGAGGCTCGCGGTCGATACGTACGGATCGAGGTAAGTAAAAGGCAGCGCACAGCGGAAGAGCACCGGCATGCGCGCATCCGGCTCACCGCAGAGGTAGAGGAGGAGGACCTCGTCTACCACGAGAAAAATCCTGCGATCCTTGCGCGAGAGGCGGGCGAGGCTCCTCCTCCGATCTTCGTTCAGTTTACCGAGGTAGAACACAAAGGTCGGGCCCTCGTGCGCCGTGTCTCCCACCGCGCTGATCAGGTCCTCCGCCGAGGGCTCATCCCAGATCCACAGCACGCGGTACCGTGCCCGGTCGCTCGTGAATGAGCCCGCGGCCCGGGAGCCGTAGTGCGCCACGGGGCACTGCGCCCGGTCACGCACGGGCTGCGTGATCACGTCTTGCCACACGCGGCTCCCTCGGCTGATCCCCTTCGACTCCATCGTGCTCACGTTGAGCACGTTGAAGCCGAGGAAGGTGAACACGGCGCGCGTCACGTTGTTCTCGGCGGACCCCCGCTGGCCCTTCACCTTGTACCAGCCCGTCACCGCATCCGCTGCGATCCGGGCCTGCGGCTCCGGAACGCGGCTCATGTCGATCGAGGCGAACGGCTGGCTCGCCCGGATATCGTCGATGAGCTGGATCGGATTCACCACTCGGAACCGGTCGAGCTCCTGGACCATACCCGGGAAGAAAGATCTGAAGACATCTGCCGGCTCACTCTCCGGCTCGATCGGGTGCCCACGCTCAACGTGGTGGATGTATTCCCGCGCGGTGAGCACGTCACCGCGGGCGAGGACCGCGTTGATTCGGGCACGCCCCGGATGGTCCGGGCCGATGTTGTGCCGGCCCAGGTCGGCCTCCAATTCGCGTACCATCTCTTGCTGGCGCTCGTCGATCACGCGGTCTACGCTGGCCAGCTCGGCGCGCATCCGCCCGAGCGCCTCTGAGGGGCCTCCCGCCGCGGTGATGACCGCCCGCACGCTGTCCAGCAACGAGTCGCGCTCACTGTCGCTCAGGACCCCGAACATCACGGCCTGGTCGACGCGGCGCTCAGCCGCGTCGGTCAAGCGCCAGAGCGTTCCCTGCGCCTCGGTCAGCCGACGTCGGCGCTCTCCCTCCAGCCGCGTGATCTCCTCCTCGGTCTCGCTGCGGAGCACACTCATGCGCTGCAGGATCAGGCGCGCACCCACGAAGTCCCATGTCGCGACACGTCCCTCGAAGGCTTGGCTCCAACTGACCAGTGGGCCCTGTGCGAGGGCGCGCATCAGCGGCGTGACGATGTCCACACTTTCCGGACAGGTCCAATCCGGCTCCAGCTCGATCTCGGGGATCCGCAGCAGCCCCGCGTTCAGGACCTGCCCAGGCGGAACCTCGCGGACCACCCGTGGGCTACCCCCGTCGAGCAGCGCGTTCATCGACTCGATCGCCTCCCCCATGGCTGCCACCGAGGCGCGCTGCAGGACCGAGCCGGCCTGCGCGGCCAGCGCAGCGAGTTCTTCGAGTACAGCGCGGCTACGCGTGGCTAGCTCGCTGCTGACCTGCGCTGCCTGCTGGATCCGGTAGTTGCTCGCCTGGCCCGGAGCATTGTCGTGGAGCTCGACCCACTCCCTCGCCAAGCTGACCGCCTCCCGCACCCGCGCCAGCAGCTGCGTGTACGCCTTGAAGTCGATCGTGGCGCTCGCCTTCCGGCTTGAGAGCTCGCGGTCCGCACGGTCCACCAGGCGCCGGAGCTCGGAGGTGTCACTCAGCCGCTCGATTTCAGCCCGCACTACCTCCAGCGCGCCGCGGTCGTTCGTTCGCACTGGCTGGAGGAGGGCATGGATGATGTCACCCTTCTCCTGCCACTTGATCCAGATCCGGGTGGCTGGAGGGTACAGTATGGTCATGTGCGGCGCGTGTGCCGCCCACTGAGCCGTTCGCTCAGCGAGTTCGCCAAGCGCGGCCTCCCAGGCCGCCCTTGACTGCACGCGCTTGAGCAGGATCGGATCGAGGCCAGTCCCCTTTGAGGAGAAATCGGCCACACTCTGGCAGTACGCCCACAGGCTGTTCAGCCCAGCACCGAGATGAACCCGCGCACGGCTGAGCGGGGCGGCCGCGAGCGAGGCCGGAGCGAGCAACGCCGGACGCAGCGCGGCTGCAGCCACTAGCAACGCCAGACCTTGCCGGTTCTCGGGCGGTGCATCCTCGAACAGGTCCTCCGTGAACGCGGCGAAGTCGTCCCGCAGCAGGTCCTCCAGCGGACCGGAGGGCTGAGAGAGCAGCGAAGAGACAACCAGCGACCGCAGTAGCCAGATCGGAACAGCGTCCGGGTCAGAGCTCGCCACCTGGCCCACGTGGTAGGCCAGACCCCGGCGGCCTTCGGCCAGAAGGCTAAGGGAGATGACCCGCGCGATTCCCGGCTGGGACTCCGGCGCAGTCTTGAGGTAACGAGCCGCCATCTCGTGCAGGCTGAGCCCGGAGAGGTCGTCCCGATCCTGTTCCGCCTCGGGCGTGTGCACCGGCGCGGCGACGGGCGTGGTGGGCGCTGCCGCAGAGGCCGGGTCAAGCAGGGGCTCTGACTCCTCGGGGACGGGAGAGGCTACCCCCACTAGTGGTGCCGCGGACGGCTGTGCCTCTACAGGCGTGGGAGGGAGCGGGGCGGTCTCGGCCGGCGAAGGCGCATCCTCCTGCACTTCCAGTGCGGGCGCGCCCAGGCCTATCGGAGCGCCGACTGGTGTCTTCGACGCTTCAGCCACCTCCAATCCCCGGGCCCCTATCTTGGGCGCTAAATCCTCGGGCGCCCCTTCCGTCGCAGTCTCCGAGGATGCGGTTGGGGGCTCCCGCACCTCTGGGCCGGGCTCAACGAGACGTAGCCGGCCGAGTGCTGCCACCATAGCGAGCTGAATGCTGTACGCCTCGCCTATGCGCGTGCCAAGGGCCATTTTCTGGTCATCAGGAAGCTCCCCAGGCCGTACCACCAAGTCGTGAAGCGCGGAGAGCACGTGCACGCCGCCCACGAGCGACTCGGCTAGGGCGTCGCGGTCGGGGCCATCCGACTCCAGCTGGTCTGTTAGCAGCCTGGCGTCTTCGTGTGCCGGCGCGATCGCCTCGGGAGGCGTGCTCTCGATGCGCTGCACCACGGCGAGAATGCGGAGTGCTTCCCTGCGAAGGCTCTCGCTCTGTCTCCCGGCTTCGAGCGCCTCGATGCGGCCAAGCCAGTCCTCAAGCGTGGTGACGCTCTCTTCCAACCCCGCTTCTTCGTCTTCCAAGCCACCCAGCCGGGCGCGAAGTCGCTCAGAGATCGACGCGTAGGCGGCACGAACGCGCACGATGGCTGCGAGCGTTCCGGTCCCCGGCACCCGGCCTGCCTCGGCCGCGTCGGCAGCGGCGCGCAGAGCATCGGCCAGGGTACGCAGCTCTCCGGCGAGACCCGCGATCTCCTCGGGATCCGAACTTCCTTCATCATGGCGCTCGCCCTCTGGGTCTGATCCCGCGTAAGCTGACTGGAGTCCCTCGCCCGCGGCGCTCTCCTGCAGCGCCGGAGCCGCCTGCGTCACGTCTGACTCGCTCAATACATCCTCCACTGGAGCCTTAATCTCCGCCTGCGACCCCGCTTGCTCCTGCGCCACTACGGACTCCTGGGGATTGGTTTCCCCTGGCACCTCGCCCTCTTGCTGCGCAACAGGCTGCTGGGGCTGTGGTTCAGACGTCTCCTCCATTCCTACCTCCGGTCCGGCGACCATCTCGGCAGGCTGCTCGTTCTCCGACTCTACCTCAGGCTCATCCCCCACCTCAATCTCCACTTCCAACTCCTGGCTGGCCGCGTTGGTCTCCTCAGCCGCGATGGCATTGCGGAGTTGCTCGAATCGCTTGTCCTCGGGCCGCTCCGCGATTGCGCGGATCGCGGATCCAAGCTCGTCCTGAATCTGCCGTTCTATCAGGTATAGAGTGAGGAGGATGGGGAGCGCGCGCCCTCCATGGCGCGCCCACATCCGATCTGCCGCGTGACGCACACGATCGAGTTCGATCTCGATCCCGCCCCCGATGCGCACCACGCGAGTGGAACCCTCGCCCGGCTTGGCGTCTGTCAGAAACGGCCCGACCACGTCCCATCGCGTTATCATCGCGTAATGCGCAAGGAAGGTCCGGAGTACACCCAGCGGGATGTCTCTTCCCTCCATCTCGGCGGCCGTCTGAACGGCTGAACGGGACAGTAGTGTCTGAAGGCGGATGTGAAGCGTGTCCGCCACCGTGCGGAGGAGGTCCGCGTGGTTGAGGCTGCAGTCGCAGTCCAGCATGGCCGCAATCGCCTCCCCACGGGCCTCGCGGCCCACCGCACTCCAGAGCTTTTTCGGAGTCAAGCTGTCCGGATTCCGCGCGAGTTGGAAGAGCGGAAAATCTAGAGCAGCGTCCAGGGTGGACAGAGTAGGCTGCGTCATTGCTGAGGGCTTGTGAGGCGGGAAGCACCGACGGAAGAGGGCTCTATGAACATAAAACCCGGTTGTACCCCCGGCAACTTTGACTTGAGTTCCTGGGCACGGATACCCCATAAGTCATTTCGGCATGAGATGGATCTCCAGCCCCCAACGCCGCGCTTCATCTGTTCCCAGGGTGTGAAACAGGTGTGAAAAAAATCGGCGGCCAGGTTGGCCGCCGATTTTCGCGAGCTAGCATTTATGCGGGTTTTCGCGACCCGCCGCGGTCACGTTGACCGCCGAAAGGGCCTTAATACCGGTAGTGCTCCGGCTTGTACGGCCCCTCCACCGGCACCCCGATGTACGCTGCCTGCTCCGGAGAGAGCTTCGTCAGCTTCACCCCCAGCTTGTCCAGGTGCAGGCGCGCCACCTTCTCGTCCAGGTGCTTCGGGAGCACGTACACCTTCTTCTCGTACGCGCCGGTGTTGCCGAAGAGCTCGATCTGCGCCATCACCTGGTTGGTGAACGACGCCGACATCACGAAGCTCGGGTGCCCCGTCGCGCAGCCCAGGTTCAGGAGCCGCCCCTCGGCCAGGATCATCACGCTGTGCCCGTCGGGGAAGACGAACTCGTCGTACTGCGGCTTGATGTTGATCCGCTCGATCCCCCGCTTCTTCAGCCCGGCCATGTCGATCTCGTTGTCGAAGTGGCCGATGTTTCCCACGATGGCCTTGTCCTTCATGCGAGCCATGTGGTCGACGGTGATGATGTCCTTGTTCCCCGTCGCGGTGATGAAGATGTCCGCGGTCTCCAGCACGTCCTCCAGGACGGTGACCTGGTACCCCTCCATGGCCGCCTGCAGGGCGCAGATCGGGTCGATCTCGGTGATCACCACGCGCGCGCCCTGGCCCTTGAGCGCCTGCGCGCACCCCTTGCCCACGTCGCCGTAGCCGAAGACCACCGCCACCTTCCCGGCGAGCATCACGTCCGAGGCCCGCAGGATGCCGTCAGTGAGCGAGTGGCGGCAGCCGTACAGGTTGTCGAACTTGCTCTTGGTGACCGAGTCGTTGACGTTGATCGCCGGGAAGAGCAGGGTCCCCGCGTTCATCATCTCGTACAGGCGGTGCACCCCGGTGGTCGTCTCCTCGGAGACGCCCTTGATCGCGGCCGCAATCCGCGTCCAGCGGCCCGGCGCCTCCGCGATGGTGCGGCGCAGCGTGTCCAGGATCACGCCCCACTCCTCGGGCTCGCTGGCCTCGTCGAACTCCGGCACCACGCCGCTCTTCTCGAACTCCACGCCCTTGTGCACCAGCAGCGTGGCGTCGCCGCCGTCGTCCAGGAGCATGTTGGGGCCCGAGCCGTCCGGCCAGATCAGCGCCTGCTCGGTGCACCACCAGTACTCTTCCAGCGTCTCGCCCTTCCAGGCGAAGACGGGGACGCCCTGCGGGTCCTCCACGGTGCCGTCCTTGCCGACCACCACCGCGGCCGCGGCGTGGTCCTGCGTCGAGAAGATGTTGCAGGACACCCAGCGGACGTCGGCGCCCAGCTCGACCAGCGTCTCGATCAGCACGGCGGTCTGCACGGTCATGTGCAGCGAGCCCATGATCTTCGCGCCGGCCAGCGGCCTGCGCCCGGCGTACTCGGCGCGGAGCGCCATCAGGCCGGGCATCTCGTGCTCAGCGAGGCGGATCTCCTTGCGGCCGAAATCGGCCTCGGACAGGTCACGGACCTTGAAGGGAGGGCGCCCCGCCTCGGCGGCGGCGGCGAAGGGGCTGGTCAGCTCTGCGACTGCGCTCACAGTTTGCTCCTTGGATGATGCGGTGTACGTGCTTCAGAACGTCTGCCGGACGGTGCCGGAGCGCCGGCCGGAAGCGGCGAACAGGACGGGCCCGGTGGCGTCGGGGTCGGCCGGGAGGGGGTGGTAGCGGAAGCCCCAGAACCCCGCCTCCTCGAACCACCCCGCCAGCTCGTCGCGCCCGAACCCCTGCCGGAGGTGCCCCATCTGGTGCCGGTACTCCTCGCGGTCGTGGGGCATCATGTCCACCACCAGGAGCCGCCCGCCCGGGCGGAGGACGCGCGCGGCCTCGCGCACCGCCTGCGCCGGCTCGGCCAGGTAGGAGAAGACCAGGAAGAGGATGGCCGCGTCCAGCTCGGCGTCGTCGATGGGGAGGCTCTCCACGGTGCCGCGGCGCACCTCCACGTTGTCGGCGCCCTCCAGCCGCTTGCGCGCGGCCGCGAGCATCGCCACCGACTCGTCCACGGCCACCACCCGGCGGACGAAGGGGGCCAGCGACTCGGACATCCGCCCCGTGCCGCACCCCAGGTCGCCCACCGTCCAGTCCGGGTCCACCAGCGCGAGGAGGGCCAGTAGGTCCATCCGCTGCCCGAACAGCTCGGCGCGCAGGCGGTCCCACTCGCCGGCGGCGCTGGAAAAGAACTCCTGGGAGCGGGTGCGGCGCCGTGCCAGCACCCCCTGCACGCGCTGCGCGTCCTGCTCCGCGAAGGCGGAGGAGGACACCTGCTCGCGCACCAGGTTCCAGAGGCGGCGCGCCGCCGGGTCCAGGCGGTCCGGGAGCATCCGGTAGCGCCGGCTCGTCCCCTCCGCGTGCGAGACCACCCACCCCTCATCCGCCAGCACCTTCAGGTGCCGGGAGACGGTGGACTGCGGAAGCTGCAGCACGGCGCACAGCTCCGACACCGTGAGCTCGTGCTCCTCCAGGACCAGGAGGAGGCGGCTCCGCGTGGTGTCGGACAGCGCCGACATGCGGTCGAAGATGGTGGGTATGCTGGTCGCCATTATCAATCCGTTGATCCGGATGGAATGCTACAAGATCCCCGGCCGGGTGTCAACCGCCTCTCCGTCCCTCCCCCGCCGCCCGCCCGCAGCGCCCCCTCGTCCGCCACCTCCCACCGCCCCCGCCCCGCGGAGCGGAGCACCCCCCGCCGCCCGAGGGCGCCGAGCCCCCGCACCACCACCTCCCGCACCGTCCCCAGCTCCTCCGCCACCTCGGCCTGGGTGGCGCCCAGGGTGAAGGGGCCGCCCTCCGCCTCCCTGTGCCGCACCAGGAGGTACGCCGCCAGCCGGGACTCCACGCTCCGCGCCGCCACCCCGTCCAGCCGCTCCACCAGCCCCCGCACCCGCCCCGCCAGCCGGGCCAGGAGGGCGAAGGCCACCTCCGGGTCGGCGCGGATCGCCGCCCAGAGCGCGTCCCTCCCGATGGCCAGGCAGAGGGTCTCCGCCGCGGCGATGGCGGTGGCCGGGTAGCGCCCCCCGCGAAGAGGGGGACGTCGCCCAGCGTCCCCCCCGCCTCCTCCACGTGCACCAGCGTCTGGCGCCCGTCGGAGGTGCGGACCACCCGCACCCGCCCCTCCAGGATCACCAGGAGCCCGCGCGGCTCCCCGCCCGCCGTCCAGAGCACCTCGCCGGGGGCGAAGCTCCGCAGCGCGGATCGTGCCGCCAGCTCGCGGCGGGCCTCGGGGCTCACCCCCCGCAGGAAGGGGACGCGGTCCAGCGTGGACGGATCGATCATCGGATGTGACTCTGGTTCCTTCGCGGGGCGCGGACGTGCTCCATCATAAGGGCGCCTCCGCACGTCGCGGAAGCCGGCGCCCCGCGCGCCGCGCCCGAACCGAGAACCGAGACCGAGCCATGCGCACCCGTATCCTCACCCTGATCGTTGCCCTCCTCCCCGGTGTCCTCGCCGGCTGCGCGAGCGGCGCCCGCACCGCCGCGGCGAGCCCCGCGGACGACCACGCCTTCCACGCGCTCCAGGAGCGCGGCGAGCACGCGATGGGGGTGGACCAGTACACCTCCACCCACCGCTTCGACGCCCTCCCGGACGGCGGCCGGATCGAGCTGCAGCGCGACGCCGACGACCCCGCGGGGGTGGCGCGGATCCGCGGCCACCGGAAGGAGATCGTCGGCGCGTTTTCCCGGGGCGACTTCGGCACCCCGGCCTTCGTGCACATGCGCGAGGTCCCGGGGACGGCGGTGATGGCGGCGATGAAGGACGCGATCACCTACACCTTCCGCGAGCTGCCGCGCGGAGGCGAGGTGCGGATCACCACGACCGATCCGGAGGCCGTCCGCGCCATCCACGACTTCATGGCGTTCCAGCGCTCTGACCACCGCGCGGGGGGCCGGGCGCACTGAGCGCGGCCGGAGCGCTTACCGGGCGGCCCTCCCTAGCCGGTCGAGGACCTCGAGGAGCGACGCGAGCCGGTGCCGACGGTACGCACCCATGAGGCAGACCTGCAGCCAGTTGCGCTCGCGCAGGTACCCGCTCCGGCAGCTCAGCAGGTACCCGGCCGCCTCCAGCCGGGCCTCCACATTCTCGACCCGGAGGCCGGAGGGGAGGGCCAGGGTGATGACGGCCGGCGAGGCGTGCTCGTCGGGCGCCACCACCCGCCACCCCCGGGCGCGCAGCTCCCGGCGGAGCCAGGCCGAATCGGCGGTGGTGGTCCGGAGCCGCTCCCCGGGCGGGGGGAGCGCCGCCAGCGCCGCGCCGAGCGCGCCCACTAGGTTCGAGGAGTGGGTGAAGGGCACCCCCTGCGCGGCGTAGAGCCCCAGGTCCAGGTAGCGGGGGAGGCGGGCGGGAGCGGGGTCGACCTCGTGATCGTGGAAGACCATCGCCACCCCTGGAGGCGCTCCGAGCCCCTTCCCGCTCACCCCCGTCGCCAGGTGGATCCCCCCGAGGTCGACGGGGAGGGTGCCGAGCGAGCTGATGCAGTCCAGGGAGAGGAGGACGCCCCGCGCGGCGCACACCTCGCGCAGGATGGAGAGGTCGTTCAGGACGCCGGTGGAGGTCTCGCAGTGCACGGCCCAGAGCCAGCGGACGCCCGGGGAGGCGTCGAGCGCCGCCTCCACCCTCTCCCGGGCGAAGACCCCGCCCCACTCCTCCCGCAGCGCCTCGAAGCGGAGCCTCCAGCGCGAGGCGTGGTCCAGGAGCCGCTCCCCGAATTCCCCGTTGCTGAGGACGAGCCCCGGCGCCCGCAGGAGCGAGAGCTGCGCGGCGACGACGTCGTTGGCCAGGGTGCCGGAGCCCAGGAGGAGCTGGACCCGCGGGGCCCCGGTGAGGGCGCGGAGCCTCGCCTTCACCTCCTCCACCTCCGCCTCGAAGGCGGCTCCGCGGTGGGACACGGGGTACGCCCGGAGCGCCTTCCGCACCTCCGGGGCGAGCTCCACCGGGCCCGGGAGGAAGCTCACGGCCCGCCTCCTCGCCTCTCCCCGGGTGAAGACCCGCCCGTGCCGCCGGAAGGTCTCCAGCGTCAGGTACATGGGCTGGAAGCGCGCCCCGTCCTCGCCCACCCGTGGACCGAAGGGGACGAAGCCCAGGTGGGCATAGAGGCGGAGCTGCCGCTCGGTCCCCGAGATCACCGCCAGGTCGTACCCCGCCCGCAGGCAGTGCCGCGCCAGCCGCTCCACCAGCCCCCGGAAGACCACCCCGCTCCGGTGCGCGCGGTCGACCGAGAGGAGCCGGATCTCGCAGGCCGAGCGTCCGGGCGGGAGGTGGGCGTCCAGGTCGGGGAGCTTCTGGTCGAGCGAGAACGGGCGGCTTCCCCGGACGGAGATCATCCCCACCACCACCTCGCCGCGCAGGCAGACCACGTAGGTGTTCTCCGCGTCGAAGCGGTCCACCAGGACCCGCTCCGCGTTGGGGGCGTGCTGCGGGATCTCCTCCACGAAGGTGCGGTAGTTGAGCCGGTGTACCTGCACCAGCTCGTCCGGCCGGGAGGCGATCCTGAAGCGGAGCGGAGCGGCGGCGGTGCTCATCGCGCACCCCCGGCGGTGGACCACGCCCGCGCTCCGCGCACTGCCGCCGCGAGGTGTTCGCGGTGCCCCACCAGGACGAGCGCGGCGAGGCCGGCGACCCCGAAGACCTCCGGAGCGGGCCTGTGGAGGACCAGGGGGACCGCCGGGAGGAGGACGTACGCCACCAGCGAGCCCGCCACCGTCCGGCGAAGCGCCGCGGCGGCGAGCGCCGCGATCCCGAGCCCTCCGGCGGCCGTCCACGGGTCGAGGACCAGGAGGGCACCCAGGAGCATCGCCGCTCCCTTCCCCCCGCGAAAGCCGAGCTGCGCCGGGAAGAGGTGCCCGGCCACCACGGCGAGCGCCGCGACGAGCATCCCCGGCCGCCCGGCGCCGAGCGCCCCCGCGAGCCCCACCGCCGCGGCTCCCTTGGCCGCGTCTCCCAGGAGGACCAGCGCGAACCCGCCGCCCCCCAGCACGCGGCCGGCGTTCCGGGCGCCGGTGCTCCCGCTCCCCTGGGCCCGTACGTCCGCTCTCGTCCTCCACGAGACCAGGTAGTACCCGGTGCTGAAGCACCCCAGCAGGTATGCCGCGACGACGGCGCAGGCGGTGGTGACGATCGGCGGGAGCATGGTCGGGAGCGTCGAAGTGAGCGGTGAGCGCGGACGTGGAGTAATCTGGACGGTGCGGGTTAACTCCAGGTTCCGCCCGGATTAACTCCGGTGCGACCCCCCCCCGCGGAGGCGCCGTGCCGAGCCGGGATCCCGTCCATGCCTCGCGAGGCGTCCCGCCGGCGTCAGCGGCTGGTGACGCGGCGGAAGCGCCGCAGGAGGAGGAGGAGCAGCAGGAGCTGGTAAGCGATCCCGATCCCCAGGTACGCCCAGGCGCTCCCCTCCGCCTCGCGGAAGGCCCAGTAGGTCACGGCGGGCCAGAAGGTGGGGACCACCCCGAGCGCCCACCTCCACCCCGACTCCACGAAGTACGCCACCAGCGGCGCGATCAGCAGCACCCCGGTGGCCTTGGTGAGCGCAAACCCCTGCACCTTGTTGGCGGCGAAGGCGGCCAGGAAGAGGGCGAAGAGGGGGGCCAGGGGGGCGGCCGCGAGCGTCGACGCCAGGAGCGCGGCGGGGCCCACGTCCATGAGCCCCGCGATGGGGAAGAGCGCCAGCGTCACCGCGATGGTGAGGAGCACCGGGCCCGCGAGCCGGTAGGCCAGGTACCCGGCGAGGGGGACAGGGGTCACCCGGAGCGCGGCGAGGGTGTCGTCGTCGCGCTGGTCGAGGAGGAGGAAGCCCACCACCATCCCCACCAGGTTGGGGACCAGGAGGAGGAGGACGTACCCCACCAGCGCCGGGACGTGGGGCGCCAGGTCGACCCCGGTCGCCTCCTCCACCCGGGCGAGGAGGGGAGGGAAGATCCAGCGGACGACCAGCGCCGAGGCGGGGGCCAGCACCAGGATCCAGCGGAGGAGGGGGTCCCGGCCCACGCTGATCCGGTCGATGGATCCCAGCGCCCCCAGGGCGCGCAGCGTAAGCACGGCCCTACCTCCGGGCCGCGTCCGCGACGACGAAGCGGCGGAAGGCCCTCCGGGCGGCCACCCCGAGCACCCCCGCCCACGCCGCGGAGTACACCACCCCGTACGCCAGCTCCCATCCCCCCACCGGCTGGAAGGCGGCCCCGATCACCACCAGCGCCGCGTGCACCGGGTGCGCGTACACCCAGGGGCCCGCCCCCACCCCGAAGTAGGGGAGGAGGGGGAGGATCGCCACCGCGGCGTAGGGGACGGAGGGGAGGATGTACTCGTTGATGGAGTCGTAGCGCGCCACGGCGATGAACCCCGCCAGGACGAGGAGGACCGCCGCGAGCGCCATCCCCGCCACGAAGGGGACGAGCGCGAAGCGGGAGCCGCGGAGGAGGAGGACGATGAGGAGGTTCTCCAGGACCGCCAGCGCCGTGAGGGTGAGCACCTTGGAGCCCAGGTACTCTCCCGGCCGGAGGGGGGAGACCACCAGCGCCTCCAGCGTCCGCTCCCCCTTCTCCAGGAGGACCAGCCCGCCGACGAAGTAGAAGGTGCTCAGCACGAGGTTCCCCACCACCACGGCGGGGAGGAGCGGCGCCCAGTCGAGCCCGCGCGCACGGTACAGGAGGACGCCCCACACCAGCACCACGAACCCCGCGGCGTGGTAGAAGCCGTTGCGGAGCTGGAGCCGCGCGTCGCACCGTACGGCGGTGAGGAGGCGGCTCACCCCAGGCTCCTCCCGGTCACCCGGATGAAGACGTCCTCCAGCGTGGCCTCCTGCGTGTGGATCGTCTGTACCCGGCCGCCGCGGAGCAGCGCCAGGAACTCCGCGTCCTCGCCGATCCCCTCCAGCGGGAACTCCCGCCGGTGCGTCCCCTCCCCCTCCCCGTACTCCACCCGCACGGTGGGGCGGCCGTGGCGCAGCCGCAGCTCGCGCGGCGAGCCCACCAGCGCGATCCGGCCGTCCACGATGAAGGCCACGCGGTCGCACAGCTCGTCCGCCACCGCCATGTTGTGCGTGGTGAGGAACACGGTCCGCCCGGCGGCCTGCTGCTCGCGCACCAGCTCCCGGATGCTGCGCGCGTTCACCGGGTCCAGCCCCGAGGTGGGCTCGTCCAGGAAGAGGAGCTCCGGGTCGTGCAGCAGCGCCCGCGCCACGTTGAGCCGCCCCTTCATCCCCTTGGAGAACTGCGCCACGGGCGTGTCGGCGTCCTCCGCCAGCCCCACCCGCTCCAGCAGCTCCCGCGGGTCCCGGCCCCGCCGGGCGTACAGCGCCCCGAAGTAGGCCAGGTTCTCGCGCGCGGTGAGCTTGAGGAAGTGGTTGGGGTGCTCGAAGGAGACGCCCACCCGCTCGTAGTAGTCCTCGCTCCACCCCGCCAGGTCGCGCCCGAGCACCGTGACGTGCCCGGAGTATCCCCACAGCAGCCGGATCAGGATCTTCTGCGTGGTGGACTTCCCGGCCCCGCTGGGCCCCAGGAAGCCGAACACCTCGCCGCGCTCCACCGTGAAGGCGAGCCCGGCGACCGCTGACGCCTGCGCGCCGTGGTAGCGGAACTCCAGGTCGTGCACCTCGATCACGCGGCCCCCTCCGCGCCACCGGCCATCCGATCCGCCCGCATCTAACCACCCCCGGAACGCGTTCCCGCCGTCACCGCCGCTCCGGTCACAAGGTAAGGCGCACCCACCCGGGAGCAAACGGCCGGGCTTCGTCGCCCCCTGTGCGACCGCTCCGCCCCACGAAGCCACCCCACGCAGAGCGGCCCCTCACCCGAACCGGGTGAGAGGCCGCTCCGCACCTCGCACTTCGCACGTCGCACTCCTTCAGGTCGCCGGCTCCGGCCCGCCTCCCCGCTTCGCCTCGGCGCCGCGCACGTGCTTCTCCTCCGTCACCACGCGGACCGCCCCTTTCTCCGGCACCACGCCCCGGCCGCGGCGCTCCGCCCAGACCTGCGTGAACTCCGCCCCGAAGAACAGGATGAGCGAGGCGTAGTAGATCCACAGCAGGATCACCACGATGGAGCCGGCGGCCCCGTACACCTCGCCCGGGTTGCTCCTCCCCAGGTAGAAGCCGATGGCGAACTTGCCGATCATGAAGAGGAGCGCGGTCACGGCGGCGCCCACCCACACGTCGCGCCAGGCGATCTCCGCGTCCGGGAGGATCTTGAACATGGCCGCGAAGAGCAGGATGATCACCGCGAGCGACAGGCCGAAGTTCAGCGCGTGCAGCAGCGGCTCCCCCAGGCCGGGCACCATCCCCGCGAGCGCGCCGCCCATGGCGGAGAGGACGGCGGTCAGCGCGAGCGACACCAGCAGCAGGAAGGCGATCCCCAGCACCATCCCGAACGAGAAGAGGCGCTTCACCAGGAAGGTCTTGATCCCCCCCTCGTCCGGGTCGGGCTTCACCTCCCACGCCCTGTTCAGCGCGGCCTGGAGCTGCGCGAACACGCCGGTGGCGCCCAGGACCAGGGTGACGGTCCCGATGATCGCGGCGATCGGCCTCCCGCTGTCTGGGCGCTTGGTCTCCTGCGCCCGCTCCAGGATGGTGCGGATCTCCTGGCCGCCGGACTGGCCCAGGACGCTGCCGAGCTGCCCCTGGAGCACTTCCTGCACCCGCTGGGGGTCCAGCACCGCCCCCGCGATCATCACGATCAGCAGGAGCAGCGGCGGGAGCGAAAAGACGGTGTAGTACGACAGCGCCGCCGCCATGGTGGTGCACTCGTCGTCCGAGAAGTCCTTGAAGGCCTGCTTGACGATCTGGAAGATGCCTCTGCCCTCGGATGCCATGGTCCCCCCTCGTTCGCAGCGTCGCCGGATACCGTCGCCCCGGCGGGTTGTGCAAACCTGGTTCCACGTGCGGGAGAGCGGGTGCGTCCGGGGTGGCGCCGGGCGCCGGGGAGAGCGGGAGAGGTGGTCGCCCCCGGGCCCTCATCCGTGCCATCCTGGAGAGGACTCGGTGAGCCTGGGGATGGGGTCAACTCGGCTTTCTCGGACCTCGGGGACGACCACATGCTTTGTACCACCGGGAGGAACGAACGTTCCACCTAACTCAGCGTAACTCTCCGGCCGTACTGCTACATAGGGAGCCTCTCACCCCTCGTCCGGCGTCCTGTCCGGGCGCGGCGGCTTTCCCCCGCGGGGCGGCGTGCGTACCTTGGGCGGTGACCGACCGACGACCGAAGCGCCGCACTTCACCGGGGGAGACGATGTGCGCACGGATTCCGGCCCTGCTCTGGCTCCTTCTCCTTGCCGCCGCCCCGCTGCACGGGCAGGAGGAAGCCGCGTCGTCGTACGAGCGCCAGCAAGCGTGGTTCTCGAGGGACAAGCTGTACCACTTCGCGATCTCGGCGGCCGGAACGGGAGCGCTGCACGCCGCCGGACGGAAGCTGGGGCTCCCGCGCGGCCGGTCGGCCGTGGCGGCCGTGCTGGTGGTGGGCGCGGCGGGGGTGTGGCGCGAGGTGGGCACCGCCGACCCGGACGACCTGGTCACGCGGCAGAAGCTGTCCCGGCGCGACCTGGTGTGGGACGCGGCCGGGATCGCGGTGGGGCTCGCCGTCTCCGATCGCTGGATCGCCCGGCGGAGCGCTCGGGACGCGGGGGAGCCGCTCGCCGTCCCACCACCACCCTCCGCCACCGCTCCGGACGGCGCGGCGGAGCCTGCACCCTGAACGCGCGAGGGGGCGCGCCGGCCGGTCCGGCGCGCCCCCTCGTCCTTCCTCCCCGCCGGGCGGCTACGGGCGTCCGGGACGGTACACCATCCCCAGCGAGTCGATGCCCAGGGTGTCGGCGGCAGCATCGAGAGGGATCTCGCCCAGGATCACCGAGTCGGCCGGGAGCGTGTCGCCGGAGGGGACCAGGAGCCCGTCCTGGAGGACGCAGGCGCCGGGCGGCTCCGTCCCCGGCAGGAAGTACTCCGTCCGCACCGGGCCCGCCGGGCAGGGCGCCACCAGCGGCGCACCGGTGGCGCCGTCGGTCGCCACGCGCAGCACTCCCGGCGGCACCGTCCAGGGGCCCGGGGTGCTCCGGCGGGCGTACAGGCCGCGCATCATCTCCCCCCAGATGGGGGCGGCCACCGCCCCGCCGTACGCCCCGGCCCCCAGCGTCTTCGGCGTGTCGAAGCCCACCCACACCGCGGTGACCACCTCCGGGGTGTAGCCCACGTACCAGACGTCCGTGCCGTCGTCGGTGGTCCCCGTCTTCCCGGCCATGGGGATCCGCGAGGGGAGCCGCTGGCGCGCCTCCGTCCCCGTCCCCCGCTCCGCCGCGTCACGCAGCATGTCGGTGACCAGGAACGCCACCCCGGGTGCGAGCACCCGCGTCCCCTTGCCGCGAGCGTCGAAGAGGACCTTCCCGGAGGGGTCGGCGACGCGGCGCACCAGGAACGGCTCCACCCGCATGCCGCCGTTGGCGAAGGCGGTGTACGCCCCGGCCAGCTCCAGCGGGCGCACCGCCCCGGCCCCCAGCACGGAGGAGGGGTAGGGGCGGATGGTGGAGGTGAAGCCGAAGCGGCGCGCCGTCTCCACCACCCGGTCCAACCCCATCTGCATCCCGAGCTGGATGGCGACGGTGTTGATGGACTGGGTGAGCGCCTGGCGCACGGTCACGGGCCCGCGGAACCGGTCGTCCGAGTTCCTGGGCCGGTACACGGGCGAGCCCGCCATGGCGATGGCGAGCGCGGTGTCCTGCATGACGGTGGCGGGGGTGGCGCCCCGCTCCAGCGCCGCGGCGTACACGAAGGGCTTGAACGAGGAGCCCGGCTGCCGGCGCGCCGCGGTCACGCGGTTGAAGCGCGAGTCCTCCCAGTCGCGCCCCCCGGTCATCGCCAGGATCTCCCCGGTGCGCGCGTCCACCGACACCACCATCCCCTGCAGGTACGGCGTCCCCTGCGCGGTGGGCTTCGCCGCGGGGGTGCCGTACCGGGGCCCGCGGAACCAGGGCTGCCGCTCGGCCCGCAGCAGCCCGGCCGCCAGCGCGCTGTCCGCCGCGTTCTGCGCCACCGGGTCCAGCGTGGTCCAGACGCGCAGCCCCATCTCCCCGAAGCGGGGGCCGTGCCTCTCGGCCAGGAACTGCCGCACCTGCTCGATCACGTACGGCGGGCGGGCGGAGTAGCCGTGGTTGGGCGCCAGGCGGATGGGCTTCTGCTTGGCCGCGGCGGCCTCGGCGCGGGTGACGACGCCGTTCTCGGCCATGACGTCCAGGACCAGGTTGCGCCGCTCCAGCGCCCGCTGCGGGTTGATCTTGGGCGAGTACACGCCCGCCCCCTTGGGGAGCGCCGCGAGCATCGCCGTCTCCTCGATGGTGAGCTTCGCCGCCCCCTTGCCGAAGTAGTGCCGGGCGGCGGCCTCGATCCCGAACCACCCGTGCCCGAAGTAGATCCAGTTGAGGTACGACTCCAGGATGCGGTCCTTGCCGTACCTGCGCTCCAGCTCCAGCGACAGCTCCGCCTCCCGGACCTTGCGCTCCAGCGTCATCTGCCGCCGGTCCACCCGCTCCGGGTACATGGTCCCGATGAGCTGCTGGGTGATGGTGGAGGCGCCCTCGCGGTCTCCCTCCAGGTTGCTCTTCAGGGCGCGGGCGATCCCCACCGGGTCCACCCCGCCGTGCTCGTAGAAGCGCCGGTCCTCCACCGCCACGAAGGCGCGCGGGACGTAGCGGGGGAGCGAGGAGAGCGGCACCCAGGTGCGCGCCTGCGGGCCGATCTCGGCGATCAGCGACCCGTCGCGCGCATAGACCTTGGCGCTCTGCGGCGGGGTTTTCAGGGTGATGGAGCCCTG
Source organism: Longimicrobiaceae bacterium (assembly GCA_035936415.1). Taxonomy (NCBI): domain Bacteria; kingdom Pseudomonadati; phylum Gemmatimonadota; class Longimicrobiia; order Longimicrobiales; family Longimicrobiaceae; species Longimicrobiaceae bacterium. The sequence continues at coordinate 8,960 of DASYWD010000233.1, read as the reverse complement.
CGCGGCGGCGGGGACGGCCAGGAGCAGCAGGGCGAGTGCGTAGAGAGGTGGCTTCATGCAGGGCGTGCGGAGAAACTGCAGGGTTCGGGCGTGCCCCCACTCTCGTGGGGGTCGGGCTGCGGCGCCGTAGAGCACGATACGACCGTGCTCAACGGCGGCGAGCCCGGCAAACTACGCCGGTCTCGCCCCTTCGGGCTCGCATCCCTCACGCGGGTGTGGGTGTGAAACTCGAATCTAACCGAATTCGGGAGAAACGGAGAGGCTGGCCGGGAGGTGGGGGGAGGCTCCGCAGGCGGTGCGTCTGTGTGAGCCCGTGCTGCACTGACCTCTCGCTCCGCCGGCCGGGCGAGTTTCGCACCGCCGGAGGAGCCTCCCCCCGCCGACCTCCACGCGAGATACAGCCGGACTCGCCCCTCCCGGCGCGGCCGGGCATTGCCCTCAGCGCACGAGCTCCCAGGCCAGGTGCTCCAGCTCCGGCTCGATCAGCCGCTCCCACGCCAGGCGCACGGCGGCGGGGGAGCCGGGGACGGAGAAGACCACCCGCCCCCGGAAGGTCCCCGCCGTCGCGCGGGACAGCATCGCCGCCGCGCCCACCTGCTCCCAGCTCAGCATCCGGAACAGCTCCCCGAAGCCGGGGAGCGTCTTCTCCAGCATTCGGGCGAGCACGTCGTAGGTGGTGTCGCGCGGGAAGATCCCGGTCCCGCCGTTGAACAGGACCACGCGCGCCCCGCCCGAGGCCATCTCCTCCAGCGCCGCCGCCACCTGCTCCGGCTCGTCGCGGATCAGCCGGTACCCCGCCACCGCGTGCCCCGCCGCCCGGATCCGCTCCCGCAGGAACTCGGCGTTGGTGTCCGTCTCCGGGGTGCGCGAGTCGCTCACCGTCACGATGGCGAGGGGGACGGGGCCGCGGCCGGCGGCGAGGGCGTGGTGGCGGTCGGTGGCTTCGGAGGACATGGGAGGTACGGGAGTGCGAGGTGCGAAGTGCGGGAGTCGGGCAGGACCGCAGGGGAGAGTAACACGCGGGCCCCGGCGGCTCAACGCCCGCGTGCGTTTGCGCTTCCTGGGGGGCGTGCTAGATTGTGACCGAACCCGCTCGCACGGCGACTTCCGCTCGATTCGCCGGTCCGCCCGGAGGCCGAATGACGGGTCTGCTCCGCACAGCCGCCGAAGACGGGAGGGCCCTCGACGCGGAGGAGCCCGACGAGCCGCGCGGGCGCTGGCGCCGGTACCTGATCCTGGGCGTGTTCGTGGCCGGGATCGCCGCCTTCTTCGCGCTGGGGGGCCACGAATGGCTCCGCTTCGAGACGCTGAGGGAGCACCGCGACGAGCTGCTGGCCTACGCCCGGGCGCACCGCGCCGCCGCGCTGGCGGGGGTGTTCCTGGCGTACGTGGCCATCGTGGCGCTCAGCGTGCCGGGGGCGGCGGTGGCCTCGCTGGCCGTGGGGTTCCTTTTCGGGCGGTGGGTGGGGACGCTGCTGATCGCCGCCGCGGCCACGCTGGGCGCCACCCTGGTCTTCCTGGCGGCGCGCCACCTGTTCGCGGACGCGGCGCGGCGGAAGCTGGGCCCCCGGGCGCATCGCCTGATGGAGGGGTTCGAGCGGGACGCGGTGAGCTACCTCCTCTTCCTGCGCCTGGTCCCCGTCGTCCCCTTCTGGCTCGCCAACCTGGTCCCGGCGTTCACCCCCGTGCGCACCCGCACCTACGTCGCCGCGACCGCCGTGGGGATCCTCCCCGGAACCTTCGTCTTCGCCAACCTCGGCGAATCGCTGGGCCGGATCCAGTCTCCCGACCAGCTCCTTTCCCCGCAGGTCCTGACCGCGCTGGGGCTCCTGGGCCTCCTGGCCCTCCTCCCGGTGGCGGTCCGGAAGCTCCGCACCCCCAAGCCCGGAGACGTGCCATGACGACCTACCAGCGTCACAAGCCCGGACACACGGACCTCGCGGCGCTCGCGGAGGAGCGCCCGCTCTCCCGCCTCGCCGTTGCCGCCTTCGCGCTGGCGCTCCTGGCCGGCCTGATGGTCCTCCTGGCGGGGCCGGGGAGCCGCTGGGGGTGGTGGGACTTCCGCACCGGGTTCTCCCTGCTCCGCTGGGGCGCGTACCTGGGCATCCTGGCCGCCGTCGTCTGCGCGGTCGCGGTGGTCCGCAGCTGGAAGATGAACGGCCGCTGGCTCGCCGTGGCCGGGCTGGCGATCGCCATCGCGGCCTTCGCGGTGCCGTGGAGCTTCCGCCGGAGCGCCGCGGGCGCGCCGCCGATCCACGACATCACCACCGACACGCGCAACCCGCCGGCCTTCGTCGCCGTGGCGCCGCTACGGGCGGACGCCCCCAACCCGGTGGCGTACGAGGGGGAGACGGTGGCCGAGCAGCAGCGCCGGGCCTACCCGGACGTCCAGCCGCTCCTGCTCACCGCTCCGCCCTCGGTGGTGTTCGACGACGCCCTCGCCGTCGCCCGCCTGATGGGGTGGGAGATCGTCGCCGCGGACAAGGAGCAGGGGCGGATCGAGGCCACGGCGGAGACCCGCTGGTTCGGCTTCAAGGACGACGTGGCGATCCGCGTGACCACGGCCAACGGGATCTCCCGCGTGGACGTGCGCTCCCTCTCGCGCGTGGGGCGAGGGGACGCCGGCGCCAACGCCGCCCGGATCCGCAGCTACCTGAAGCGGCTCCGCGACCGCCGCCCCGCCGCAGTCGTGCAGCAGGGCTGACCTCGCGCCCCGGGAGATCCGCTCCGGGGGCCGCGGGCGTATCATGTGACGGAAGGGGAAACGTTCCACCGGGGGCCCGGTGGAACGTTTCTTTCCCTCCTCCGCAACCGCAGGACGAACCACGCACCCGGGACCCGATGCACACGCACTACTACGACGCGCAGCACCTCCCCCGCTTCGGGGAGATCGGCAGGGACGCCCCGGAGCTGGGGGAGAAGTTCTTCGCCTGGTACAACGCCGTCTTCGCGGAAGGGGCGCTCTCCGAGCGGGAGAAGTCGCTGATCGCGCTGGCGGTCGCCCACGCGGTGCAGTGCCCGTACTGCATCGACGCGTACTCCGGCGACTGCCTGCAGAAGGGGGCCGACCTGGAGCAGATGACCGAGGCGGTGCACGTGGCGGCCGCCATCCGCGGCGGGGCCTCGCTGGTGCACGGCATCCAGATGCGCGGCCACGCCGAGAAGCTGGGGATGTGACGTGACGCGCGTGCTCCCCACCCTGCAGAAGCGCCGCGCGGCCCTCGCTTCCGCGCGCGCGCAGCGCGGAGCGCTCGCGCGGGTCCCGCTGGCGCGCGGCTTCGAGGAGGCGCTGGAGGGCGCGGCCCTCTTCCCGCTGCGCGCCACCGGGATCGAGATCCTGCAGGTGAACGTGGGGCGCAAGTGCAACCAGACGTGCCTCCACTGCCACGTGGACGCCGGGCCGGACCGCACGGAGATGATGCCGGACGCGGTGATGGACCGGGTGCTGGAGATCGTCGAGGGCACCGACGTCCCCGTGGTGGACGTCACCGGCGGCGCGCCGGAGCTGCACAAGCGGTGGCGGGAGCTGGTGACCCGCTCGCGGGCGGCGGGGAAGCGGGTGCTGGACCGCTGCAACCTCACCATCACGCTGCTCCCCAACTACGCCTACCTCCCGGAGTTCTTCGCGGAGCACGGGGTGGAGGTGGTGGCGTCGCTCCCGCACTTCCGCCAGCGGAACACCGACGCGCAGCGCGGCGACGGGGTGTTCGAGCAGTCGGTGGAGGCGCTGCGGCGCCTGAACGCGGTGGGGTACGGTCAGGAGGGAACCGGGCTGGTGCTGGACCTGGTGACCAACCCGGTGGGGACCTTCCTCCCGGGGAGCCAGGCGTCGCTGGAGCGCGACTGGCGGCAGCAGCTCCGCCGGCTGTACGGGATCGAGTTCAACCGGCTGTACACCATCACCAACATGCCCATCTCCCGCTTCCTGGAGCACCTGGAGGAGACCGGCAAGCTGGAGGAGTACATGGAGCGGCTGGTGGCCGCCTTCAACCCGGCCGCCGCGGCGGGGGTGATGTGCCGCAACACCCTTTCGGTGGCGTGGGACGGGACGCTCTACGACTGCGACTTCAACCAGATGCTGGAGCTCCCGGTGCACCCCACGGCGCCGCGCACCGTCTTCGACTTCGACCTGGCCGCGCTGGCGAACCGGGAGATCGTCCTGGGGCCGCACTGCTACGGCTGCACCGCCGGCGCGGGGTCGAGCTGCGGCGGCGCGACGGCGTAGACTTTCGGGGAGCTCAGATCAGCGAGCGGCCCTGCCCCCCGTCCGCGGCGAGGCAGGCGCCGGTGATCAGGCTGGCGCGGGGGGAGGCCAGGTAGGCCACCAGGCTCGCCACCTCCTCCGCGGTCCCGAAGCGGCCCAGCGGGAGGCTCTCGCGACGAAGCGCTCCATCGCCTCCGGGTCCTCCCGGACGCGCCGGTCCCAGCTCCCGCCGGGGAAGCGGATGGAGCCCGGGGCGACGCTGTTGACCCGGATCCCCTCCGCGGCCAGCTCCAGCGCCATGACCTTGGCCGCGCTGATCACGGCGGACTTGCTCGCGTTGTAGAGGGAGAGGCCCGGCCCGCCGGCCTCCCGCCCGAAGAGCGAGGCGATGAACACGATGGAGCCGCCGCCCCGCTCCCGCATCCGGGGGATGGCGTGCCGGGAGAGGCGGAGGCCGGCGAGGAGGTTCAGCTCCAGCAGCTCGTGCCAGTCCCGGTCCGTCGTCTCCTCGAACGGCTTGCGGCGGTTCCCGCCCAGGTTGTTCACCAGCACGTCCACCCCGCCGAAGGCGTCGGCCGCGCGTCCCACGAGCTCGCCCGCCGCGTCCGGCTCCGTCAGGTCCAGGGCGACGGGGAGTACGCGCCCGCCGTTCAGCGCCCCGACCTCGTCGGCGGCCCTCTCCAGCTCCTCCGCGCCGCGCGCGCAGAGGGCCACGGCGCACCCCTCCGCCGCCAGCGCCGCCGCGATGGCCTTTCCGATGCCGCGGCTCGCCCCGCCGACGACCGCTACGCTACCACTCAGCCCAAGGTCCATGCACTCTCTGTCGGAGAATCGGAGTGCGGCTCTACGGGACGGAACCGCCCACCTGGCGAAGAATGCGCTCGACTTCCCTCTGGAGGGCCGGGATCCTGGTCGTGACGACCCCCCAGACGATGCTGTAGTCCACGCCGAAGTAGCCGTGGATCAAGCGGTCGCGCATCCCGGCCATGGCCCGCCACTCCACCTCGGGATGCTGCCGCCGGAAGTCCTCCGGGAGGCTCTTGGTGGCCTCCCCGATCACCTCGATGCTTCGCACGAAGGCCCGCTGCAGCGTTTCGTCCGCCAGAAACGCCTCTTCTGCGAGACCTTCGCTGTGCTTCAGCAGGTAGTCGGCTTCGGCGAGAATGTGCTGCAGGTACTCACGCGGCCCGAAGTACATCCTCCGCCTCGTGCAGGATGTGGGGGCCGATGAAGGGGCTGAGTGCTTCCGTCGTGACCAGCTCGACACGACGCTGGAGAATGTCCTCCATCAGGTCGAACAGCGCCATGAAGTTGTCGAAGCTCTTCCGTTCGGGATCGAACTGGACGAGCAGGTCCACGTCGCTGTCGGGGCCCGGGTCTCCACGAACGAAGGAGCCGAACAGGGCGATTCGCCGGACGCCGAGCGCACGGATCCGCTCCTCTGCGCTGCGGATCCGCTCGATCACCTGCTCCTTGGTGCTCACGGGCGTTGGCATGGGACAACGTTAACCGCTGCCGGCCCCGATCGGTAGAACGTCGTGCGGCGCGAGAAGCCGCAGGCAGCCCATACGCGGGATCCGGGCACGGACTCAGGCCCCCTCCTCCCGCAGCACCCGCTTCAGGATCTTCCCGGTGGCGCTCTTGGGGATGGTCTCCACGAAGCGCACCTCGCGCGGCACCTTGTACGCCGCCATGCGCTCGCGGCAGTAGGCCACGGCGTCCGTCTCCGTCCACCCCTCGCCCAGCCGGAGCACCACGAACGCGGCCACCGTCTCGCCCTTGACCGGGTCCGGCAGCCCCACCACGGCGCACTCCCGTACGGCCGGGTGCGCATAGAGCACCTCCTCCACCTCGCGGGGCCACACCTTGAAGCCGGCGGCGTTGATCATGTCCTTGACCCGGTCCACCAGGTAGAAGAACCCGTCCGCGTCGCGGTAGCCCACGTCGCCGGAGTGGAACCACCCGCCGCGCAGCGCCTGGGCCGATTCCTCCGGGCGGTTCCAGTACCCCAGCATCACGTTGGGCCCGCGGATGCAGATCTCCCCCCACTCACCGTCCGGCATCTCGCGCCCGTCCGGACCCTCCACCCGCATCTCCACGCTCTCCACGGGCGTCCCGATGGAGCCCGGCCGGTGCGCGAACTCGTGGTTGTACGCGGCGAAGGGCGAGGTCTCGGTGAGGCCGTACCCCTCGAACACCGGGAGGCCGAAGCGCTCCTCCCAGCGCCGCTCCACCTCCACGGGGAGGGTGGCCGCGGCGGAGAAGCAGTAGCGCAGCGCCGGGAGGTCCCCCGGGGCGGCGCCTGCGTTCAGCAGGTAGATGTAGATGGTGGGGACGGCGTACAGGTGCGTCATACCCCCCGCCCGGAGCGCCGCCGGCGTGGACTCCGGGTCGAAGCGGCGGTGCAGGAGCACGGTGCCGCCCGAGGCGAGCGCCGCGTTCAGGATGAAGTTCTGCCCGAAGCAGTGGAAGAGCGGGAGGAAGAGCGCGTGCCGGTCGCCGGGGCGGGAGCCCACGCAGTGGCGCGTGGCGTGATAGTTGGAGACCACGTTGCCGTGCGAGAGGGTGGCGCCCTTCTGCTTCCCCGTGGTCCCGGAGGTGTACAGGATGGCCGCCGGGTCGTCCGGCTCCATCTCCCGGGCGCGGTACTCCGCCGGCCGGCCCGCCGAAAGGCCGTCGAGCGTCGCCTCTCCCGGAACGGCGTCCCCGCAGAGCACCAGGTGTTGCAGCGATTCCACACTTCCGCGCAGGAGTGCCACCGTGTCCAGCAGCTCCGGTGCGGTGAAGAGCACCCGCGCGCCGCTGTCCTCCAGGACGTAGCGGACCTCCTCCGTCGTGAGCAGCGCGTTCACGGAGACCGCCACCGCGCCGGCCTTCATCGCCGCCAGGTAGGCGATCGCGAACTCCGGGACGTTGGGGAGGAAGAGCGCCACCCGGTCGCCGGGACGGACGCCGAGCGCCTCCAGCGCGTGCGCCGCCCGTCCGGTCCGCTCCTCCATCTCGCCGTAGGAGAGAGCGCGCCCCTCGAACACCAGGGCGGGGGCGTCGGGGAAGAGGCGGGCGGAGCGCTCCAGGTTGTGGGCGACGTTCATGGCCGGGCGGCGTGGGGATCGGGAGGTCGCCCCACCGACGATCGGGAGATCTCCCGAGCGCGCGTGGGGGCACGGAGACCAGCTTGTGGGAACGTACGGCGGGGGGGCGGCACGCGACAATCCCCGCGCTCCTGCAGCCGCTCAGCGGAGACCTGAGCGCCAAGGACGTGGCGGAGTACCAGCCGGCCAAGCTGGCGGCGCGGCAGGGCACCCGGCCGCGCTCCGCTGCCTGCTCCGGACCCTATCCCTTGGGGAATCGGGCTCCTCCTCCCCTCGCTCTGGTACCTGTTCCGGGTCTTCAAGGGGGAGCACCTGACCGCCGGGGCGGGTGAGGCGGGCGGGTGAATCGGCGGCTCTCCCGGGTGGAGGGGCCACGCGTTTTTCCGGTACACGTTTTGCCGGGATGGAACATGCGTGGGGAGCACGGGTCCGGCCGGAGGATCGGCGGGCGGCCCGGGTTCCGGGAGAGGTTTCATAGCACACGCGGATGCCAGGACACTGGTCCGTCACCGCAGGAGGTACGTCATGCGCCGTGCAGCATCGTTCGCACTCTTTGCCGTAGGTGGCGGGATCGGACTCCTCGCCCTCGTGGCGAAGGAGGTCGCCGCCCGGTCGGATCTCGGAGAGGTGTTGCAGGGAGCCTACACCTCCCTGGGCAGGGACGCCATAGCGGAAGTGGCCCCGGTCTCGGCCGGCGCGGCGTTCCAGGCGACGGGCGGGGCGGCCCAGTTCGCCAACTTCCTCGAAGAGGAGTACTCGGCCTCGGCCGAGCCCCTGGCCCCCGACACGATCCGCTACCGGGTCTGCAAGGACCTCTCGGTCTGCTACATCGCGTCGCGTGCCCCGCGGACCGCCATCCTGGCCGGGCCGACGCCGCCCCTGCTGATGACCCCGCCGCCGATGTACCCGGACATGCCGGTGGCCAGGCCGGGGACGCGGCTCGGGTACCTGGCGTCCATCCCGCTGCTGGGCCTGGCGGGGTACGCCCTCATCACGGACGGGGACGGCGGCGGCGTGGGCGGCGACAACCCGCCGCAGGGCCAGCCGCAGCCGGGACCGGAAGGACCTCCAGGGCCTCCAGGGCCCGCAGGACCTCCAGGGCCCGCAGGGCCTCCGGGCCAGCCCGGAGCGCCTGGACAGCCGGGGGCGCCCGGAGCACCGGGAGCGCCTGGACAGCCCGGAGCACCAGGGGCGCCCGGAGCGCCGGGAGCACCTGGACAGCCCGGAGCACCTGGAGCACCCGGACAGCCGGGAGCGCCTGGAGCACCAGGAGCGCCTGGACAGCCCGGAGCACCGGGAGCACCTGGACAGCCGGGAGCGCCGGGAGCGCCGGGAGCGCCGGGAGCACCTGGACAGCCGGGAGCGCCGGGTCAGCCCGGAGCACCGGGAGCGCCCGGGCAGCCGGGACCGGGTGGGCCTCCGGGACCTCCGGGGCCGGGCGGACCTCCGGGACCGGGTGGGCCTCCGGGGCCTCCGGGACCGGGCGGTGAGACTCCTCCTCCGGGTGAGGTGATCCCCGAGCCGATGACGATGGCGCTCGTGGGGACGGGGCTGGCGGGGATCGCGGCCGCACGGCGGCGCCGCAAGAACACCGGCACCGAAGAAGAGACCGAGAAGTAGCAGAGCCCCCCTTCCCGAGACCGGCGCCGCGCCCGCGGCGCCGG